>PLNY01000406.1 GCA_003141915.1 Anaerolineae bacterium
TTCACCAAGGAAGATTTGACCGAAGATGTGGATGGGATGCTGCAGTCCGAGGTTCAGAGGCGCGTCGAGCTTGGCTTGACCGATGAAGAAGGTCCATGGAAATTGATCGCTTGGCTCGAGCAGGTCCAGCCGCCATTTGAATACTCTACGAACAAGAGCGAGCACCAGTCACAAGGGCGCCTCATTCCGACCTTTGGGCTGTCTCTAGTTCTCGAGGAGTTAAACAAATCTGACGATGTTCGCGCGTCAACGCTGGATATTGTTTCCCGTGCGATTGAAATCGAACATTCCCACGCAATGCGCGCCATCGAAGCTTTGATCGAGCATACGGAAGATGCGCTCGATAATCAAATCTCCGAACGCAGCGACGCGCTGGACGCCTTCTTTCAGACCCTGCGGGAATCGGAAGAACCTGTCCGCCCGCAGAAGGTTGCTGAAGAATTAAGTGAGTTGATCCATTTTCAATTACGGTTGAACGGTGAGCAATCGCGACTGCTGAACGAGGATGCCAATGAATTCAAAAAATGGGTGGAGGAGTATGTTGAAGCCAACCTGATTGGCATCAACGCCAATCGCGTCATCGGCGCAGTGGAACGCCGCTTCAACGAACCGTTGGGATTAAAGATCGATGTTTCAAACTGGGACGAGGCAGCAGATCAAATTATGAGCGCGGGGCGTGAGTTGATGAAGCGCCAGCGAGAGCAATTGACATCACAGGTTCAACGCGATTTGGAAACGATCATGCAGCGAGAATCGGCTGACGACGATTCAAGCAAACTGCGCATATTATTGTCGCTATCTCAAGGCGTGCGCACACTCTTCGATCAACGGACCCATCGCCAGCTTCGACAGGTTTTTAGTCGCTTTACTTATGTCTATCTTGCCGCGCTTTTGTTGGAAAATCGCACTGCCGAGGATGTGACTGATGCCGTGCTTGAACATCTCGAGGAAGCGGAGTCCGCGTTGCAGACCACCTGGGGACAAAGCGAGTTTGCGCGTTTGAGTCAGAACGCCACAAAGCTATCCGACTTCGGAGCTGCCGCGAAAGTATTCGGTGAAGAAAGACAAAATGAAGCGGTATCCGCTTTGAGCGAGTCGGAGCGGGAGCAGTTGATCCAGGCGATTGGATCGTATGTTCTTAATGAAGTCAAACGCCAACTGTTGTTGGGCGCAATCACGGAGTTGTGGGTCGAGTATTTGACGAAGGTCGAAGCCCTGCGCGTCTCCATTGGGCTTGAGGCGTATGCACAGCGCGACCCGCTGGTACAATATAAAGGCAAAGCCTCGGAGCTGTTCCAGCAATTGCTGGCGGATGTGCGCTCCGCTGTGATCGGTCGTGTGTTCTCCTACCAGCCGCGGCGTATCGAGGTCACGCCGACGGAAGTGGCCGAAGTGCCACCGGAAGCGCAGACCGCACAAGTGGAAAGCAGCAAGAAGAAACGAAAGAGACATTAAAGCTTTTGTCATTGCGAGCGACCCAAGGGAGCGAAGCAATCCTCTTTTTCATTTGGGGATTGCCATGTCGGGACACTGAAGAACTCAGTGCAAGTGAACGCCCTCTTCGCAATGACAGCCAATAACTATAGATATGGCTGAACGAATTACCGCAATCTTAAAGAATTACCGTGCCCTCCCCAAGGTGGAACTGCACCGCCATTTGGAGGGCACATTGCGTTTGGACACCATGCTCGATATTGCGCGCCAGCACGGCATCACCATCCCTGCCGATATTTTGCGCCTCAGCACGCTGGTGCAAATGCAGGAGGAAGAAAAGTATACGTTTCAGAACTTCCTTTCCAAGTTCAATACGTTGAGATTGTTTTATCGTTCGCCGGATGTGATTCATCGTATCACGCGCGAAGCCATTGAAGACGCGGCAAAGGATAACGTCAAATATATGGAATTGCGTTTCACGCCCGTGGCGCTCAGCCGCGCCGAACGCTTTCCGCTTCACGATGTGATTGACTGGGTGATGACCAGCGCACGAGAAGCTGCTAAAGAATTTGGCATTACGGTACGGTTGATCGCATCTGTCAACCGGCATGAAAGCCACGAACTGGCCGAACAGGTCGCGTGGCTGGCCGCGGAACAAAAGGACCACGGTTTGGTTGCAATGGATCTGGCAGGCAACGAAGCCGAGTTCAAATCCGAACCGTTTTATGGCGTGTTCAAGGAAGCGCGGCAGGCCGGATTGCATATCACCATCCACGCCGGGGAATGGGGACCGGNNCACCGGCTGCGAATGTTAAAGAAGCCATCGAAATGCTGGGTGCAGAACGCATCGGCCACGGCGTGCGCGTGCTCGAAGATGATCACGTGGTCGCATTGGCGAAAGAACATAACACAGCCTTTGAAGTCTGTGTGACAAGTAATTATCAATCCGGCGTTGTTTCCGAATTGACAGCGCATCCGTTGAACGACATGCTCAAAGCGGGACTCAATGTGACGATCAATACCGACGATCCAAGCATATCACGCATCACATTAAGCAATGAATATCACATCGTTTGTGATGATCTTGGCTTATCCATGCAAACACTCAAGGAACGAATTCTTGCCGCAGCGCGCGCGTCCTTCCTGCCAGACGATGAACGCAATAAATTGGCGAGCCAACTGACCAAAGAATTAAAATTGTAGTAAAATCGCAAAACATTCCAGGGTATCAAAGGCGCTCCTTTGTACCTTATGAAGTGAAAGATCATCCCAAAGGAGCTAACCATGAACGATTTTTTTAAAGCGCGTGATAGTTTGAAAGTGGGGAAAAAGGAATATGTTTTTTACCGACTCGACGCATTGGAAAAAGCGCATCTCACCGACTTGAAACGGCTTCCGTTTTCGATCCGCATCATGCTCGAGGCGGCGCTCCGTCAATGTAATGACAAAGAGATCACACAGGCAGACGTAAAGAAAATTGCATCTTGGAAGCCGCAGGAAGTCCGTCCTGGGATTCCATTTCTCCCCGCGCGCGTCATCATGCAGGATTTCACGGGAGTCCCAGCAATTGTAGATTTGGCTGCGATGCGCGCGGCCGTTGCCCGTCTCGGCGGCGACCCGAAGAAGATCAATCCGCTTGTGCCGGTGGATCTCGTCATTGACCATTCCATCCAGGTTGATTTCTTCGCGGCTGCTGATTCGCTTCAACGAAATACCGAGGTTGAATTTCAACGCAACCGCGAACGAT
The DNA here is from genome assembly GCA_003141915.1 of Anaerolineae bacterium. GTDB lineage: Bacteria > Chloroflexota > Anaerolineae > Anaerolineales > Villigracilaceae > Fen-1038. The sequence goes on from PLNY01000406.1 coordinate 3,182, forward strand.
ATGAATTCTTGAAATGGGGACAAAAGGCGTTTCGTAATTTCCGCGTAGTCCCGCCAATGACCGGCATCGTGCATCAAGTCAATCTCGAATATCTTGCCGATGTGGTAATGACAAAAACAGAAAACGGCGAAACTGTTGCATTTCCTGATACATTAGTTGGAACTGATTCGCACACCACAATGATCAATGGACTCGGCGTATTGGGTTGGGGCGTGGGCGGCATCGAAGCGGAAGCGGTCATGCTTGGCCAGCCGATGGACATGCTTTTGCCGGACGTGATTGGCTTCAAGCTTCACGGCAAATTGAGAGAAGGCGTGACTGCCACTGATCTTGTGCTCACTGTGACACAAATGTTGCGCAAGAAAGGTGTGGTGGATAAGTTCGTTGAGTTCTTCGGTCCCGGCCTCGACTCGATGTCCCTGCCGGATCGCGCCACGATTGGCAACATGGCTCCTGAATACGGCGCGACGATGGGCTATTTCCCGGTGGATGCTGAAACGCTAAGATATATGAAGCTGACAGGCCGTCCGGATGAAGTGATCGAACGAACTGAAGCGTATATGCGCGCACAAGGATTATTCCGCGACGCCTCCTCGCCTGACCCCGAATTCACGGATACGCTCGAACTTGATCTCGACTCGGTGGTACCTTCCTTGGCTGGACCCAAACGCCCGCAAGATCGTGTGGCAATGTCTGAACTCAAAGAGACGTTTGAGAAAGCATTGACGGCTCCGGTCAAAGAGCGCGGCTTTGAGTTGAAGCCTGAAGCCTTGAACGCCGAATCGACTTTTGGGACGAACGGCGGCTCGCGTACGATGAAACATGGCGCGGTGGTCATTGCCGCGATCACTTCCTGCACAAATACTTCCAATCCGTCCGTGTTGATCGCGGCAGGATTGGTCGCAAAGAAAGCCATTGAAAAAGGGCTGACCGTTCAGCCTTATGTCAAGACTTCGCTTGCGCCCGGCTCGCGCGTCGTAACGGATTATTTAAAGAAAGCGAATCTGCTCGACCCGCTTGCCAAACTTGGATTCAATGTTGTGGCTTATGGATGCACAACCTGCATCGGCAACAGCGGCCCGCTTTCGAGTGAAGTCTCGCGCGCCGTGACCAGCAGCGATCTGGTTGCCGCGGCGGTGCTATCGGGCAATCGCAACTTTGAAGGCCGCGTCCATCCGCTGGTCAAAGCCAACTTCCTTGCCTCGCCGCCGCTCGTCGTGGCATATGCGCTGGCTGGCACGGTGGATATTGATCTCAACCAAGAACCGCTTGGCACCGATACAAAAGGTCAATTGGTTTATCTTAAAGATTTGTGGCCCAGCCAGGATGAAATCAAAACCGCCATTGCCTCCAGCCTGGATGTAAGCATGTTCAGAGATCGTTATTCCAGCGTGTTCGAAGGCTCGGACATGTGGAAGGCGATCAAAGTTTCCGGCGGCGATATTTACAAATGGGATGAGGCTTCAACCTATATTCATCATCCACCATATTTCCAATCGCTGACATTGGATGTTCCATCTGTGAAGGACA
>PLNY01000083.1 GCA_003141915.1 Anaerolineae bacterium
GGAGGCTTGAGCCGTGCAACCCGCTGCAATGAGAATAGCTGAGAAAAACAGAAATATCTTTTTCATATACAAGGATTATAGTTTACCAGCCGCTGAGGGAAAAATATTCGGTCAAAAAAGCGGCGCGTTCATCGGCAGTCATTGGACGCGGGCGCGAGTAATCTTCGAGCATCGCAGTTAATAACTCGGTGCTGATGTACCGTCCCTCATAGAAAACATGCCGGTCAATAAACTCCCGTCGAATGCCTGGCATCTTGGGATCATCACCCATCTGATCAAAAAATAGATTCCCAAGCCCATAATGGATAAAGCCGCCCTGGTAGAACTCCATGGATTGCGGGAAATGAGCCTGACTGCCTTGCACAATGTCCGCCCCGGCTTGAGCCATCAAACGAAAATCCCTGACCTGTGCAGCAAATGGTTGGGAATCAAGGGTCTCGTAATATTGGAAAGTCATGATGACAAGGTAACCCTGGCTTCGCAATTGCGCGATCTGCTGGGTCACGTAATTGTAGTCGCAGGGCGCTGCCCCGGGACGATCACTCGCGGCGGTCGGATATTGTCCAATATTCACTGAATTGCATCCAATGAAGGCAATCTTGTTTCCATGATTTTCAATAAGCAAAGGCTGACGCGCGTCGCTGAGATTTTCTCCCCCGCCATAATAAAGGATATTGTTCTGGCGGTAGAGCGCCAGGGTATCTAAAAAAGGCTGCGGACCATAATCGATCAGGTGATTACCCGTTAGTTCCACCACATCCGCACCAACGTAATTCAGGAGTGCAATGTAACTGGGATCACTGCAAAATTTCAAGCCTATCAAGTCCATCACCGGCGGAGGGCATAAATCGTAGAACGAAGTCTCATTACTGATATGCGTGATGTCAGCCTGGGCGAGCCAAGCTTGAATGTCGCGGCCAGGATACGTGATGCCTTTGATATTCATCATATAGGCTGTCCCTCGCACCAGAGATGTTGTTCCCGTCATAACCACGACCGTCATCTTCGATGGATCGCGATTCGATGGAGGCAGAGCAGGCAAGGGCGAAACAGGACAAGGATCAATACAAGATAACCGGAAAGAGATCATTAAAGGATATTTAATGGTGGTCCCTGATAAGGTTTGTGAGCTGACAAAGTTTTTATCGATAGGCGATTGACTATCCACGGTCAGCACCTTCCAGCGCGGATCTAAATTTTCAAAAGGAACAATTGCCCACGACGGTCTGTCACGCCAGGCGATATCCAATAATTGATCAGAAGGCGCTGTCTGAATGATCCCCGGCGCAGGCGGACCCCAAACCGCACTAAACACTGCGAGAGTCGCCGCGTCCATCAGGAATGGTCTTCCGCTGAACGGAGTAGTTGATGACCCGTGCCAACCATCCATTAATTCCTTCGACGTGACGCCGTCGATCACTGTTGGAAATGGCGTAACTAAAGCATAGATCCAATTGGTTTCCCGATTTTCTCCCAAAAGCGGTTCATTGTCATCAATGTCAAGTCTCAAATTGGAATATGCCGAATCAAGACTGACCCAGAGACTCCATTTCAGCGCAATTTGACGAAGCGCGTCAGGAACCAGCGGATTGATCCATAATATTGGCACCCCATTGCCCATGGAAGCTTCCGGCGTGGAAGGCAAAGGCTGAATCAAAAATTGAGGAGCGCCCTCTATCGAGGGCAGGCAGGCGCTCAGCAGAAGCACAAGGATCAGAATGAGCTTTTTCACGAAGATTGATTATAGTCGTAGAAATTCGCGCAAAAATCAAAACTCATTCCGGTTTAACTTCAAAATGTCATTGTCCGCCGCGCAGATCCATGCGCGGGCGAAGCGATCCCCTCGTCAAGCCGGAGATTGCATCATCGGGGAAAATGCCTTCCTGCAATGACAGATCACATTGGTTTAAGTTCAAGATGAGCCAGTGTGAACGAACTCAACGCGTCTTCATCAATCGTCACGCCGAGACCCACGCCGCGCGGAACATCAATCGTGCTGTCGTTGTTGAGCGAAAAACGCTCGTGGGTAATATCGCGTTTGTAATAACGATCCGATGCAGAAATATCACCAGGCAAAATAAAGTTTGGCAAAGATGCCAGCGCTAAATTCGAGGCGCGCCCCACACCGGTCTCCAACATGCCGCCGCACCACACTGGCATCTCGTGAGCCAGACACAAGTCGTGCACTTCCACCGCCTGGCTCAACCCGCCGACACGTCCGGCCTTGATATTGATGATCCGGCATGCTTTCATCTCAATCGCGTAACGCGCGTGGCGCGGCGATAAAATACTTTCGTCGAGGCAGATCGGCGTGCGGAATTGTTCCTGCAATTTATGGTGATCCCAAATATCATCCTCGAATAACGGCTGTTCGATCAGCAAAAGATTCATCTCATCGAAGGGTTGGAGCGACTGCGCCGACTCCAGCGAATAGGCCGAGTTCGCATCCACTTGCAGGCGAAGATTCGGAAATGCCTTTCGGACGGCGGACGCATCGCCGACATCGCGTCCCGGCTTGATTTTGATTTTGACGCGCGCATAACCGCTCTTCACATAATCGGTCACGTTTCTCACCAGGACTTCGGGCGACTCCTGCAGCCCGACCGATACGCCCACTTCAACCTTATCCCGTTTGCCGCCTAACATTTCGCGCAGAGATTTTTTATCGCGTTTGCCAAGCAAATCCCACAACGCCATCTCGATGCCCGCCTTGGCAAGAAGATGTCCGCGAATTCCAGAAACACGATTCTGAAAATCGGCCGCGTCTTTGACATCCTGTCCAAGCATCAACTGCGCGATGTAATCTTTGATGATATGCCATGCCGTGCCGACTGTCTCGTAGTTATAACCGGGCAATTGATCTGCAACGCATTCGCCATAACCGATCAGCCCGCCGGATCGAATCAAGATGATGATACATTCGCGATCCACTTCACGCCCGAACGACGTCTCGAACGGCGCGACCAGCGGCATGTTAATATGATGAAGAGAAATGGAATCGATTTTCATTTTTATCCAGTTGCTTTCTCAAAAGTTTTTGCACGAAAGAGCCTGCTTGACCTGATCAATGACTGCCGCATCGGGCGATGATAGCTGGCTGAAGCGCGACCAATTGGCGCACAACATGGTCCCGAGATTCGCAGTGAGTTTTTGAGCGGCAAGAGTCAAATCATGGGCTTTCTGCCAGTTCCCCGTCTGGGCATAGGCTTCGATGAAGGGAAGATATTCCGCGCCATATTGAGGAGCCAACCCTTTTTGCATTGCCTGCTGATGGAGAGCCATGACCGTTTTCCAGTCTTTTGATTGGCGCGCAAGATCGGCCTTCTCGAAGAAGTAACACCAATCATGAACAGGTTCAGGGCCGAAAATGTTTGGATCCGGCGCGGCAGATGCAGGAGCGGGAATGATGCGGGAAAGATTGGAGACAGCGGTCAGCGCGCTTTGCTGAGTAGAATATATCGGGTCATCTGCATAAATTGTATCCAGCAGGCGCAGGCAAGCGGGGCCGCCTTGATGCAGAACGGAAATGCTATCAGAGGTGTTGCCCTGAAAATGAAGATTGCGGATGGAGTGGCTGATGGGAATCCCCGTTTTGGGAGAGTTCATAAACGGATCGTTCGTAAAAAACCAGTATGGAAGTGAACCGTTGTTCGTTTGATAATGATACAAAACATTGATCGCAAAGCCCGCATCATCTTCAGGTTCAGAGATCGAGGGTTGCTCAAAGGAAAGGAGGGCTGTATCCGGTTGAAGCGCAGGCGCACGCCAGTAAAGCTGCCAATAATAGTTACTCTGAACACCCCAATCCACACGATATTTGTTAACCGTCAAAACTTGCGTGGTGATGGAAAAGACAAGCAGGATACTTAGAACAATCTTTTGCTTTGAAGAACGAACCAGCCAAAGAAGAAGCGCAATAAGGATGAGGCCCGCGCCGATCATGGGAGCCAGAGAAAGACGGTCATCCCAGCGTCCGCCTGCACTAATTTGCTTGCCAAAAGTCCATACCGGAAAAGCGCCGAGAACAAATGCGAAAAAGCCGACCACGAAGATGGAAGCCGGAAATGAATTCTCCTGCGAGTCTTTCTCACTCGCATCTTGAAAGATCGCGAAGATGATTGTGAGCAAAATACCCAGCCCGAAAGCAAGCCACGTCACCTTGCTTTGAAATGTGAAGCCGTCAATGTTGGCAATGGCGCCGGTCCAGACCTGCAACGTGGAATAGATCAAGTCGAGGAATGCGTGAGTAAGTAAATTAAATACACTCCCCATCAAAGATCCAGATCCGTGCAGGATGCGTATATCATTGGCGCGCACCGCCACTTGATGAGGAAAAATAATAAACCGCCACCAAAAATAAAATGCGGTAATCAGCAGATAAGGCAAGTATCGGATTACAGTTTTTCCCAGCGACCGCAAAATCTTTTTATTGTCCACGAAGACAAGCATCCACAACAAGAGCGGCCGGATCAATTCGAGGCCCACGAAATATTCGATGGTGAATAGATGAACGAAAGTCGCCAGCCATGAAAGCGGAAAAAGAATCCAAGCCCATTTGGGACGTTTCACCGCGAGGAACATCAAATAGATGGATAAAGCAAACAAAAAAAATGCCGCAAAATGGCGATTGAACGCAGTGGATATAGATTGTTCAAGAAAACCGGGGTAGACGATCAATAACGCGCCAAGCCAGCGGAGGTGGTTTTTATACCGAGGCCAAAGCAAAGTAAGCGAAAGAACAAGAAATAGAATTCCCCCCCAGCGATATAGCAGTGTGACAATATGCCAGCCTATGGGATTGGAGCCGACAAGAAAATAAGTTAACTGGTAAGTCCAGGGAAACGGGCGATCATTGGTATAGAAGCCGGACTGCAATAGCGGTTTGAGCTTTGTGAACATCACGACTTCCCAGTCGTCCCAGTAGAAGCCCAAATAAGTTAAACAATATCCATAGCTGACAAAGCCGATCAATAACAAAGCTGCTGGATAGAACCAGTACTTCTCGGAAATTTTTTTCGACAAAGAACTCATCCGATCTTTGCTTCCCCATCATCTTCCATTTTCAAGTTGCGCAAGGCTTCATCCATGCTGAGGCTTTCCTGCTTCATGCCGGGCACGGGCGTGCCGCAATACGGACAAATATTCCACGGCAATTCCATCAGCTTGCCGCAATGATGACAAGCTTTTTTTAGCTTGGTATTGCAATTCGGGCAGACCTGCCAATCGTCTTTGACACGTCGTTCACAACCCGGACAAAGCGGCAGGTCTTCCAGCGATTGAAGCAAAGTTTCTTCTTCGAGTGTGTGCTGATATTCCTCTTCCAGCGTTCGCGCGGGACGAAGAATCAAATAAACCAGCACGCCCGGCAAATTCAACACCGCAACCAATAACGCCGAAAGAATATGCACCAACGGATCGCGGGCGCGGGTGCGGATATCACGATACGTCCAAATGACGAGCGCAATCCACAAGGCGGCTAAAAAGGCTCCGCCGAATCCGGTTAACACAAGCACGAAATTGCTGAGGAAAGTCGGGTCGAAGTTCATGGCTTCACTTCCTCTTGAATTGTACCCTCCAATTGTTAGTTATGGCAATAAGGTCGGGATGAATCCTCCGGAGGCCAGCATGGTCCTCTGACCAGTTTGGATGTCCATCATCCAAGCATCCGAATGGCCGATGTTGTCGTAGGAATAACGCGTATAAGCCAGATAATTTCCATCAGGCGACCAGTTTAAGTCGGTGTAAGAAACGTCCGGTTCGTTCAATATGACGTGGGATTGAGTTCCATCAGGTTTCACGAGCCATACCTGATCGCCTTTCTTGGTGCTGTCAGACGTGGAGTAATTCCGATCAATGGCGATCCACTCTCCGGTCGGGGACCAAGACGCGGAGTAATCGGATTGGTCATTCGTCCCGCCTAAATCAATTTTCTGGCCGGAGCTCAAGATATATCTTTTAACATGAATGGATGATCCGGCCTCGGGAGATACTGCGTTCCAGTATAAAATTGCGTTAGATGAGGGACTCCAAATTTCCGGCATCAAACCTTGATAACCGATGGGAATGGAAATATCTTTCGCGTCTTGAAGATGATAGATTTGAATNNCGGAGAAATATAACTTAACCATTGTCCATCCGCAGAAAACGCGGGAGCGGAACTTGGAAAGGCCTGATCCTGGAAGACCGCCACGGTTTTGCCCGTCTGCAAATCGAGCCACCAAATGCTGAATTTCGATAAAGCAACATCTCCTGCATAATCCAACCGCTGATACACAATCTTTTGACCGTCCGGATACCATTGCGGATCGCCGCATTGGGAAGTGGGACAATTCAAGATCACACGTTGCTGCGTCCCATCCGTATTAATCGCTGAGATGGAAGAACTGCCATCCACCTTGAATGACGTATAGAGAATGGTCTTCTCATCTGGCGAAACTGAATAACCAGCTATGCCTGAAGATTCTTTTGTAAATTGCGTTGGGGTTCCTCCGTTTAGCGGCATCATAAATAATTGATCTTCGCTTTCAGGCTGACTATCCGGCGCGAGATATAGCAATTTGGCATGTTTGATATCAAACGATGCGGAGTTTGAATTTGAATTTACTGACGCGCTCTGACTCGCCGGAGAACGTGATACCGCTGAAAAGAAATTCAATGAACCTAATGCGCTGACCGTCAACACGATTCCCAATCCTGATACCACCACTGCGCTGACAACTGGAGCATAAACACTGAAACGAGATAAGATATCACTCCGGGTAATGAAACGAACTCCTTGAACCATGGCAATTCCAATTGCAATCAGCACAAACGCCAGACCAATGCTGAAAGCCAGTATCAAAACCATGCCAAAAGGAATACGATTCACCGCAACCGCAACCAACAGAATTGCAATCGCATCTGGACAAGGAACCAAGCCTCCGCTGACGCCCAGGGTCAGCAGTGATTTCCAGGTAATCTCGTTGGCGGGCAAGGCATGAGCGTGAGGGTGAGAATGATCGTGTTCTCCAACATGAGTGTGATCATGAATATGAGTATGCAACAAACTCGATTCGTGATCGTGGGTATGATCCGCCACTTTGATGGAAAATCCTCCCGCCGGTTTCTTTGTTCGATTCGATGCGAAGCTTTTAATATCGTGCCTTCTTTGAATCAACAAATTGATTCCGAAAATAATCACCAGCACGCCGGAGATCACTTCCAGCCACGGAGCAATCAATGCGGGAAGGATATAATGCGAAGCGACAAGTGTCACCAATCCAAGCAACAGCACCGAACCCGTATGTGTGATGGTCACAATCGTGCCGAGAAAAACTGCATCACGCGTTCTTCCCTGCGAGCCGACCAGATACGCGCCGACTAATGCTTTCCCATGTCCGGGCGTTAAAGCATGCAGACTTCCAAGCACCAATGATAATAAAAATGCACCAAGCAGAAACAGTGGAGAAAATTGTTGCATTTTCACCAAGCCAACTAGCGCGGATGTCACCATCGTTGGACTACCCGACAACTGCGGAGATGGATTCGAGTTCGAAAGATTCCCTGCCATCTGCGAAACGGCGTTGGTAAAACTTGGAAGGTTCGGCGTGCCGCTATTCCAGGATGTCAGAAGTGACGTTGTCGAATTGGATGAATTCGGAAAATATATATCGAAGCCAATCAAGCCATTGTTCTGCGCGGGTTGATCAAACATCACGCCTTGCTGACTCGCCACAGAAAACCAATTAAGGCTGTTGAGTTCCAAGTGTGAATTATGAATCACAACCGAATGCTTGCCGCTCAACCCCGCCGGGTATTTGACCAGCAAATGCATTTCAATCGAATCTTCACCGGTACGCATGACATCCACCGTCGCGGGCCAATGAATGTCCTGAGTCTGAGTGTAAGCGATTGGCTGATTGTCGAATAAAACTGTTTCACCGGAAAGCCATGGTGCAGTCCATGCCTGAACCTCCTGCGGGCTGATTATACCGTCCTGATTCTGATCCGCCGCGCTCCAAATCGCGTCCGCCAGCAAAGGTCCGGGCGTGATCTTCCAATCGATTTGAATCCCATCCGAACCAATCAGAATGGATTGGGTCTGGGCATACATATCAATCGGATGCGCGCTCGCAACCAGAGTCGGATAGAAGACCAACAGAAGGATTAAGAAAAGGGCTATGCCTCGCAAAAGAAAAGGCCAGCCCTTGAAAGTATGTCTCTTCATCATAAAAATAATTTTATTCCCAACCGATTAAAAACTTCTGAGATTAAAGATTCAACACAAAGGCACAAAAGGCACAGAGATTCGTTAGTGTTCACAAAGAAGAACTTTGTGTTCTCTGTGTCTCTGTGGTGAGATAATTTTATCCGCCGCCAGCACCGCCCGCGATTCCACCTTCGGTTAATTTTCGTAAATCCAAAAGT
>PLNY01000432.1 GCA_003141915.1 Anaerolineae bacterium
CGATCATACTTCTCGGTATTGAGTCCGGCAAAGAAGCCCATTATTCCTTAAATATCCTCGAATATGCTTCCGAGGTTTTCATCAATTCATCGTGCGTGCCCATTTCGGCGATCTTGCCTTTTCGCAAAACAATGATGAGGTCGGCCCAACGAATTTGCGATAAGCGGTGCGTGATGAGAATTGTTGTGCGGCCTTTGGCGGCGTTGGCGATGGCGCGCTGGATTTTATCTTCGGTCGCTGAGTCAATTGCGGAGGTCGAATCATCCAGGACCAAAATGCGGGGATCCGTTAAGAAAGCTCTAGCCAACGCCAGGCGTTGACGCTGTCCGCCCGAAAGCGTGACGCCGCGTTCTCCGATCACGGTCTCATAGCTTTGATCGAGGGTTTCTATAAATTCATGCGCCTGCGCACCGTTCGCCGCATACAAGACTTCATCGCGTACCGCGCCGGGTTTTCCGAATGCAATGTTATCGGCGATGGAACGCGAAAATAAAAAGATGTCCTGCTCGATCATCGAGATTTGCGAACGCAACGAAGCGAGATTCCAATCGCGGACATCCACACCATCAATCAATACTTGTCCCTGCGTAGTATCGTATGCGCGATTGATCAGCCTGACAAGCGATGTTTTACCCGCACCGGTTTGCCCCACCAGTGCAACCGTCTGGCCGGGCTTGACATGAAAGGAAATATCTTTAAGCACCGAGCCGCCTTCAGGATAAGCAAACGAGACGTTACGAAATTCAATCTCGCCGCGCATGGTCGAAGTCCGGCCTGAGNNTCGCCGCGCATGGTCGAAGTATGCCCTGAGACGTTTTGATCGAGGTCGGTTTCGCGGTTGATCAAGTCCAGAATGCGGCGCGCACCGGAAACGCCCAGCGACATTTGCGTATACGCCGCGGCGGATGCAAAGGTCGGAAATTCCAACATGCGGAGCAGGCCGAAGTACCCCACCACATCGCCGGTATTGATCACACCCGCACGGAATAAGATCAGGGCATGGAAAAGCCCGGCCGCATACACGAGACCCATCATCAGGTTTGGAATGAAGCGGGCTTCGATGTCGCCTTGCCGAACAAAAGCATTGCGGACGCGCCGCGCATTGGTCACGAAAGTTTCGGTTTCCGCACCTTCCTGCGCCGCGCCTTTCATGATCTCGACGCCATCGAGCGCCTCGGATAGATGCGTATTCATCTCGCCAAAGGTTTGACGCACTTCATCCGTGACCGGCGCCATGGATTTTAGATAAAACCAAAGCGCTACAAAATAGCCGATGCAAAATAAAGCCGGTGTAAGCAGAAGGGCAGGCGTGTATTGCGGAATGACAAAGAAGGGAATAATGGCAAATAATCCCGAACCAATGACCAGATTCAGGCCCGGGCTGAACATGAAGTTGATCTCGCGCACATCATTGGTGGCGCGCGCCATTGTATCGCCGACCGGCTGGAGGTTGTGGAAGGTCATGCTCTTGCCGAGCAATGAAACGTAAAGTTCATCGCGGATATCGCGCTCCATCTTTTGCGCCATCAATTCCGCACCGAAGTTACGACCGAACTGGAGGATGCCGCGCCCGATCTGGGATGCGCCGAGCAGCAATGCCAGCGGGATCAAAACACTGACCGTCGCGTTCGGCTTGAGCATATCGTTGAACGCATTGCCCACCAACACCGGAACAGCGGAAGCCAGCGCGGCGTTGCCAATCGCCCCAAACACCAGCATCAAAAGAATGTACCAATAGCGAACAGCGTGCGACCAGATCCAACGGGCCGGGCCTTTGGTGCGTTCGGATGGTTTGCGGGTAAGCGTGAATTCAGCAGGAGCGGATAGGGTTGTCATGGGGCAGAAAAAGCCTACCGCAGTCACTGCGGCAGGCGGCGAAGAAATTGCCACTAAATTTTACCACGCGGCGCGTAACTCCCGAATTAAGACAGGGTTACTATAACTAGGACTGTCCGCGTGGATAGTCAAATTCCATCTCATCAAAGGAGAGTATAAAATGAAGATACCTACGTTGATTTCCGTTTGGTGCTTGATTCTGTTCTTCCTGTGGTACGGCTTGGCGGAATTCATACCTGCGCTTAAAACCGAGATGTGGATGAAGGTCGGCGCGGTCTTGGCCTTGCTCGTTGCCGTATTGACCTTCCCTGGCGTGTAAGACTGCTTTGCACTAAAATACAGCCTCCTGCTTGGGAGGCTGTTGTATTTAAGCCTGTGCGATGATTTCAGCGCATCGCATGGAATATTTCCAATTCAAGTGGAAGTTGCATGAAATGTGTAGGGGCAGAGCGACGCTCTGCCCCTACAGTTACGATGGAAAAATCTTGCTGAACACCTCGGGACAATACTTTTGCACCATCTCGGACGAGAGTCTGTTCTCTTTGCAGATTGCTGCATAAAGGTCCACGGAGGGACGCCTGATTCTTTTCTGCGTATCCACATCCAAGCCCCAGAGGCCAAAGCGCATACTCCAGCCGCGTTCCCATTCGAAGTTATCCACCAGCGACCAATGAAAATATCCCTTGATGGGCCAGTTGAAATTGAC
>PLNY01000277.1 GCA_003141915.1 Anaerolineae bacterium
GTAGCATAAGCTGTAAATAAAAATAAGCGTCGTCGAAAGACGGCGCTTATTTTTTAAAATCAGAGGATTAAGTTTAGAATGAATATCTGACGGCTTCTAGTTTTTCCCATCTGTTAGGCGGCCAATAAATCCATAGCACTTTTCCTTCGATGTTGGTGATAAGTAGCGATCCCCAAATGTGCGAATCGGCAGATGCATTCCGATTATCTCCCAAAACAAAATATTCCTTGCTTCCTAATTTCCACTGCCCGCTATAGTTTGCCGAAACCGAGATATAGGGTTCATTCAATCTCGCTCCATTGATCCAAACAAATCCCTGCTTAATATTAATCGTTTCGCCTGGCAAACCGATCACACGATGAATACTCAAGTGAGTTGGATTGAGAGGTAAATTATGGATCACTATATCACCTCTGTGTGGCGGCTGACTTAAGTAGGCTTGTTTGTCAACCACAAGAAAACTGCCGCTGGGCAGCGTTGGCTCCATTGAACTCCCGTCCACGCGAACTCGCATTGTGGCCTGATTAATAAGTGCATAGAGAATAAAGGAAATCATCGTTGTTACTACGCATATTGCTACGACAATTCCTCCAACGAATAATATGATTCGATGATTGTTGCTACGATTGGATTTTGGAGCGGGTTGAGGAATATTATTCATATATCACCAGGAAGGGTTAAGCAAAATTGAACGGGTTTACCTGCTCGAAATCAGGCAGGCATGCTGTCTGGCTTTCGATCTCTTGAACGAAGGCGTTCTCCAGACCGAGATCGAGCGCGTACTCGGTGATCTCATCGTATTCGTCTTTTGTCAGCGTTCGATTGATTTCCAGATATTTGTTTGCCTTATGTTGAGGCGAATATTGCGACATGATGCTGAGGAAAATATCCGGCGAGAGATCGGCCAGGAAGCGGAGGCAGGCACGAGTGTTGTCAAGATGCGCTGGTAACACAAGATGGCGAACCAAGAGTCCGCGCGTCGCGATTCCATCATCATCCATTTGCAAATGACCGACTTGATCCAGCATTTCTCTGAGAACGCCGGGGATAACATCGGCGTAATCAAGCACTGCAGAATATCGTTTGCCGAGCGCGTTGTCCATGTATTTGATGTCGGGGAGGTAGATGTCGACTAAGCCGCGGATCTGTCGAAGCGCATCCACGGAATCGTATCCGTTCGTATTGTACACAATTGGAATGATGAGTCCTTTTTCTTTCGCGGCGATGATCGCATCTGCCATCTGAAAGATAAAATGGGATGGCGAAACAAAGTTAACGTTATGCGCGCCTTCTGATTGAAGTCGAAGCATTTCAGTTGCAAGTTCGTCAACGGATAATATCCGGGTGGGATGTCGCTGAAACTCCTGGCTGATCTGATAGTTCTGGCAGAACACGCAGCGCAGATTACAGCCCGCGAAAAAAATTGTTCCCGATCCTTTTGTGCCGGAGATGGGCGGCTCTTCCCCAAAATGCAGACCGGCGTGAGAAATCTGAATCTCCGCGTTGACTTTGCAAACCGCAAGTTTGTCTTCCAACCGATTCACTCCGCAATTGCGCGGGCAACAGGTACAGTGGATTAGTTGATCAGTAAATGGTTCGTTCATGATTATGCTTTAGTTTTTATCAAGGTTTGGGGCATGCCATGTTTCCCCCAAACTCATTCCCAATGTTTCAATGACTTTCAACGTCGCCTTGGAATGATTCAGTGTGTAAAAGTGAATGCCTGAAACAGCATGGTCATATAAATCCATGACCTGTTCCGTTGTCCAGTGGACGCCAATCTTTTCAACCGACTCGTCGCTTTGAGCGCGCAGGACGGCTCGCAGCAGTTTTGCCGGGATGCGTGCGCCCAAAGCCAGTTCGGATATGCGCTTCAGGCCGTGCAATGACGTGACAGGCATAAGTCCCGCCAGAATGGGAATTTTGATTCCTGCAAGTTCGCAGCGTTCGCAAAAATCGTAAAAATCACGGTTGTCGAAAAAGAGTTGCGTGCAAATGCAATCTGCGCCTGCGTCCACCTTTGCTTTTAGATAATCCATTTCCTGCAGGCGGTTGGGCGTTTCAGGATGCCCTTCGGGAAAACCGGCCACACCAACGCCGAAGTCTGGAAAGTTTTTCTTGATAAATGAGACCATTTCGGCGGCATGATGGAAGCCATCAGAAATGGGAGTAAAAGACGCGCTTCCTTTGGGCGGGTCGCCGCGCAAGGCAAATACATTTGTAATTCCGGCCGCCGCGTATCTTTCCAGTTGAGACTGAATTCCTTCGCGGCTTGCGCCAATGGCTGTAAGATGCGCCACCACATTCAGCGGAGTTTCCTTTTTCAAACGCATCACCAGGTTTTGTGTCAGTTCACGCGTAGAGCCGCCCGCGCCATAGGTGACACTTACAAAGGATGGCTGGATCGGCGATAGTTCGCCAATCGTTTCGAATAAAGCGCGGGATGTCTCTTCCGTTTTCGGCGGAAAAAACTCAAGGCTGAAGTGGACTTTGTCTTTTCTCAATATATCAGAAAGGTGCATTGTGTTCTCCGGCGATGGCTCATTATTCGGCGCACGATCCCGCCTAGGGCGGGGGCTAGTGGCGAGATCAGTCCTCAGCTCACCGCTTTCTTCACGAGCGCAACGATATTTGCCTCTTCCTTGGCGGTCAACTCCTTCAGCGCAAAGACGACCGGCCACAGGGCGCCTTCGTCGAGGTTCGCCTTGTCGCTGAAGCCCAACGTCGCGTACCTCGTTTTGAATTTCTGCGCGCTTTGGAAGAAGCAGACGACGTTGCCGTCCCTGGCATACGCGGGCATCCCGTACCAGGTTTTCGGCGAGAGGGCTGGCGCGCTGGCTTTGATGATCGCATGGAGCCGCTTGGCCATGGCGCGATCCGGTTCCTTCATCGCGGCGATCGCCGCCAGCACGGCGCTTTCCCCTTCCGCCTTGTCTTTATTCATGCGCGCTTCCGCTTTCAACTCTTGGGCACGAGCCTTCATCGCGGCTTGTTCATCGTCCGAGAATCCCCTGGACTTCTGTGTATCCTTCTTTGGGTTCATAGAAATCTCCTCATGGCAGTTCGAATGCGGATCTGCGCTATTCTAACACGCGCCGGTCAACACCAAGTTGGCGGCTCGGATCGAGAATCCCCGCATTGGGGATGGTTAATCCGAGCATTGGGAATTGCCAATCCAAGCATTGGGAATCACCAATCCGAGCATTGGAGATTATTCATCGAAGCATCCTAGCGACTGGACTCGGTTCTCCTGAGGACGATTCAGATGCCCCTGAATTCGATTCAGATTCGTCTGTGGGCTGTCGTTTGTCATGTTTTTCCGGGTCCGCCGAAGGGCAAGCCGAATATATGTTTTTGGGTGGATGGCGGATTTGCCTTGGCGATGGCTTTGATGACTTCCTCGCAACACTTCTGCGTGGCCATTTCCGGCCCCATCCCAATCTGCCCTCGAATGCCCTCTTTGGCGCCCACAGGGAATCCGCTGATTTGCAAACCGGCATCTTTCGGGATTCGGGAATTGTAAAATTCGGCATGAATCAGTTTCAGGTTGGCAGCGTTCAATCGAGTCCCGGATTGGTCTCCGTGGTGTACCCAGATCAGCCACTCCGACGTCAGAAGCATCCCCGTGTAGATCGTCGCATCCGACTTGCCGTTCAGCCAGGAAACCAGCTTGTTAATGCTTTTCTTCTCGGAGATGGTTTCACAACACATCAGGGTTTCAGCTTCCAAACTGCCCAGCCGATGTTCTGTGAAATAGTTCTGAATAGCCTGGCGCAGCTCGGCGTGAAGCTGGCTTACGGAACATTCTCGTGTGGTACGGTTATAGTCACTCATGTTTTATTCTTTCTACTCGTGATATTTGTAAAGTCTTGTCGGTGGCAAATTGATTAATGCGTTTGCCGTATGCTGATATTAATTCTGGTGGCAGGCAAGCACTTTTCTGATTGAAGGAACAGGCAGACCAGCCTGTTCCACTAGTATGCGCTTCTTTACGTGAGAGACTCATTCATCGTGCGCATCTGCACTTCGATGATCCGCGAATTCTTTGATTGAGTGCAGGCCAGAACGACAGCGCTGGCCACATCTTCCGGATCAAGCATGCCCGATGAAGCCACACTCTCCTCGGTTCGACCTTTCCCGATGGCAAACTCGGTCTTGACGCCGCCCGGGCAGATTACTCCAACTCTGATTCCTTTCGGCCGCAATTCCTTGTCCAGTGATTGAGCGAAGCCTACTTGAGCAAACTTCGTAGCGCTGTAAACTGCTTCACCCGCAAAACCATAAATTCCCGCCATGGATGAAATCATCAGGATTGTCCCTGAACCGTGTTTGATCATCGCGGGAACGGTGTACCGAGTGAACAGGAAGGTGGAGCGGAAGTTCGTATCCATCATTTCGTCATAGTCTTCGGCGCTTGTATCAACCAGGTCCCTGTAGTTGCCGATGCCCACATTATTGATCAGGATATCCAATCTGCCGAAAGTCTTTACAGCATCATCGACACATTTCTTTGCAGTCTCTTCTTTAGTGGCATCGCCAATAATGCTGACGACTTTCCCTCCTGCTTTCTCTACTTTCGCTCTTATTTCTTCCAGCCGTTCTTTTCGGCGTGCGGTAAGGATAAGATTCGCGCCCTCCTCGGCCAATGCCAGGGCGCTCGCTCTGCCGATCCCCGCGCTGGCGCCCGTGATCAATGCAACTTTTTCTTTCAGTCTTTTATTCATACGACTATGTTCTCCTGAAATGGTGAATGATTGGTTTCTTAATTTATTTTAAACGCTCAAACGATTCCTTGTGGACATGCTGTATAAAACTCAATCCATTCGCGGCTGCTTGCGAGGGCGCGAACTTCAGCCTTTTTGATATATCGTGATGCGATTGCCTCCGGCCCGTTTTGCCAGGTACATCGCTTGATCGGCATGATCTAGAAGCATACCCAGACTCTCATCGCGCTGTCGGTCAAGCTCAGCAATGCCGAGACTGACTGTCAGCGAGATTGCGTTAAAAGAATAGGCAGCAATCTTTTCCTGCAAGCGTCGTGCGATCTTTTGCGCTTGCAGCCAACCGCTCCCCGGCGTCAAGATTGAAAATTCGTCTCCGCCGATGCGGCCCAGGATCTCTTCTTTTCGGAGGTTATTTTTGATGATCTGGGCCACGGCAGTGAGCG
The DNA here is from genome assembly GCA_003141915.1 of Anaerolineae bacterium. Taxonomy (GTDB): domain Bacteria; phylum Chloroflexota; class Anaerolineae; order Anaerolineales; family Villigracilaceae; genus Fen-1038. The sequence goes on from PLNY01000277.1 coordinate 5,168, forward strand.
CCTGATCCCCAACGGCATGTCCGTGATTATCATTTATATCCTTGAAATGATCCAGATCAATCAGGATGGTTGATAACGGCTTCCGCCGCTGCAGCGCGTTTTGAACCTCCCTTTCAGCAAGGACGAAGAATTCGCGTCTGTTCAGGACTTCCGTCAACGGATCGAGAGTCGCGAGTTTTTCGAGAGCCGATTCAGTTTTTTTACGCTCCTCAAGCTCTCTTTCAAGTTCGATGGTTTTCAGATATTGAATTACCGTGTCCCTTTTAGCTTTTTCGACCTGGTAGATTACCTGGAGATTGGCTATTCTGTTGGCGGTATCTTCGTTATAGAGGGTTTCTTTAATTTGGTGGAACAACCTGAGTTCAACCACTACCTGCTTCAAATCGCCCTGTTTTTCATATATCTCTGCCAGAAGCTCATGACAGCGGGCCTCCTCCGAGCGAAGGCCCACTTGCCGGGCAATGTCAAGGGCTTGAGATAGATAGGTTAAGACGGATGCAGCTTGTCCTTGCCGAAGATCCGTTTCGCCTAGCAGGATCAATGCCCAAGTCTCATCGCGTTTGGACCCAGCCGAACGCGCGGCGGTCAGATATTGCTGCAGATAGTGGCTGGCTTGAATATATTCACCCATCGCCAGGCAGGCTTCGCCGGCTGTGCCTTTTGCGGTCACGATTAGACCTGAAAACTCAGTTTCCTCTGCGAGTTGTAAAGCCTGGAGACTGGTTTGCAGCGCCTGATCATATTCGCCCAGCGCCCGGTAAGCTATACTCATGTTGTTCAACGTTTGCCCCTCGTACCGTTTTCGGCCTAACTCGCGGTTGAGATGTAATGCCTGGCGAAACATGTTTAGGCCTTCTTTTATATTTTTGGAATGAGTATAGATGACGCCTATCGAACTGAGGATATGCGCTTCGCGCTCTGAGTCCCCGATGGACTGAGCCAAATTCAGCGCTTTGAAACCGTACTCTAATCCTTCTGCATAATTTCCTAAAGAGCCAAGTGTAATGGCGATGCTCTGCAGAACGTCTGCTTCGGCGCTGGGCAAGCTGGCGCTCTCGAGATAGCCGAGCGCTTGCATGGATTGCGACAGCGATAGCGATAGATTGCCGGCCCGTCTATTCGAATGGGCA
>PLNY01000217.1 GCA_003141915.1 Anaerolineae bacterium
TCGAATCCGGCGCCAAAAGACGCGCAGTCCCGTCAGCACCCGGACTCCGGCCTGCTGGCATGGACGGAGATCGGAGTGCAAGCCCATTTCAAGACTCTTATGAAAAACGAAATTCACGAAGAAGTCTGGCGTGTGCGCGACCAAATCTCCGCCGAGTGCGGTCACGACGTGCGTCATCTGTTCAAACGCCTGAAGGCCCTTGAAGCGCAACATCCGGAACGGCTGGTGTCGTTCGCACCCCGCCAAACTGCCAAGCCTGTTCGCAAGAAACGACAGTCCTTTGCCAAGTGNNATTATTATGAAGAACGATTTTCTGGAAAAAATCTGGCATGTGCGCAACCAAATTTCCGCCGAGTGTGGGCACGATGTGAAAAAACTGGCCGCCATGCTTCGCCGCGAGGAGGCCAAATACGGCGACCGGCTGGTGCGGCTGCCTATACACCGCAAATTGGCGACAACCAAAGCTTGGAAGCCAGCCCGCAAACGCATTCCTGTCCGCGCCTGATGGCAGAATGGTCAAGGTCATATAAAAATCTGCGATTGACAGAGATCCGATTCTATTTGAACTGGCGGCCAATTTCCTGCATTATCGGAACGACTCATGCCAAACCCGCTGAACAATTTCGGCATCAGAAGCGGTGATGTAGCGCAGTCCCAGAAAGCTTTCGGGACTGCGAGTTCCGGCAGAGTCCCGCTGCGAGGATCAACGCCGGTCGGGACGACCGGACAACCCGCCGCTGGGACGGCTGCGCTACGCGAACAATTCACANNGGCAAATTCGGCGGCGCAGACCAGCTCCGCAACGCCGTCAACCAACTCCAATCGCTGCTCTATGCGTGTAAATTAACCTGTTTAAGAATAGACCTATAATTTTTTATGCCAGTCCGCATTTACGATATTTCAAAGAAACTCGGCTTGGAGTCCAAGGAGATTCTTGCCAAAGCAAAGCAACTAGGTATTCCCGCCGCGAAAGTCCCGTCCAGCAACCTGGACAAAATTACGGCCGCGTACCTCGAAGAAGAAATACTTAAAGACCATCCCGATATCGCCGCAAGGCCACCGCCGCCTCAAATGCCTCCGCCCGCTCTTATAATCGGTGAAAGAGTCGGTTTCGTTCAATTGCCCACTCGACCAGCACATCTTAAGGAACAAATCCGGCCAGCTCCACCGCCTCCACCGCCCCCGCCGCCAACCGTGCGAATTTCCGAAGTGGCGAAAAGGGTTGGACTTCCCATCGATCAAGTGCAAGCGATTGTGAAGGAGTTTAGCTTACCGTTCGGATCAACTCCCGACTCCTTGTACGAAGACACCGCACAAGATTTGGCACGCCTAGTTCAATCTGGGAAAGTGGTCGAAAAACGGCTTAGTGAACTCGAAAAGGGCGGTAGATCATTGGACCTGCGGGGCTTTCCATTAAGAGATGAATGGACCAGTCGGATCAGCCGATGCAAGCACATCCAAGAACTCAATCTCTCCAACGGTGGTCTTTCAACTTTGCCTGATGCGTTTGCGGAACTAAACGAACTTTCTCTATTGGATTTGTCCGGAAACAGTCTCGAACAGTTGCCGCAATGGTTGTTGGATCTTCCGAAGCTTGGGGCTATTTATTTACACGGCAATTCCGCTCTAAACTTGCCCACAGAAATACTTGGGGCGGCATCAAAGGAGGCCGATCCCGCAAAGCCACGCGATATCTTAGAATACTATTTTCGTCTCCAGTCCGGCGGAAAGCGTCCGCTGAACGAGGCGAAATTGATATTATTGGGCCGTGGCGAAGTGGGAAAGACTTGTTTGGTTAACCGTTTGGTTCACAACCAATTCACGGACACCGCGATGACGTGCGGCATATCAATCACACATTGGAAAGTAAAAATGGGAAAAGAAGGGATCAGATTGCACGTCTGGGATTTTGGCGGTCAAGAGATTCAACATGCTACTCACCAGTTCTTCCTGACCGAGCGAAGCCTTTACTTGGTTGTATTGAACGGTCGTGCTGGCGCAGAGGATGACGATGCCGAATACTGGCTGAAGTTCGTAAAAACGTTTGGCGGCTGTTCTCCCACTATTGTCGTCCTCAACAAGTTTAAGGTTCAACCATTCGAGGTAGATGAAGCAGGATTGAAAGAAAAATATCCGTTTATTCGAGAATTTGTTGAGACTGATTGTGAAGCAGATATCGGAATCGTTGATCTCCGCAAAAATATCGAAACGGCTTTGACGACGATGGAGCATATCAGGGTATCATTCCCTGCAGAATGGTTTCAGATAAAAGAGAATCTTTCTGAGATGCAAGAGCCGTTCATTTCCTTTCAGCGATATCGAGCGCTATGTGCAAGCAAGAACGAAAAAGATTCAGAGGCACAGGAGACGCTTGCTGTCTTCTTAAACGCATTGGGCATCGCCCTGAATTTTCGCCAGGATGCTCGTCTCCGTGAAGAAACTGTGCTCAATCCACACTGGTTGACCAAGGGTGTCTATCGAATAATTACAAGTCAAATGCTGGCGGAGTCAAAGGGGGAGTTGTGGCTCAGCAGTCTTGGCGGCATCCTTCCTCAGGACGAATATCCACCACAAATGCACCTTTTTCTCATTGAGTTAATGAGAAAATTTGAACTTTGTTTTCCATATCATGATGACCCCGTATCGCACCGCTACTTAGTTCCGGAGTTATTGGGCAAAAAGCAGCCGACTTTTAATGAAACGTTTTTGGCAGAGAATTGCGTTAATTATCGATATGACTATCGGATATTGCCCGAGGGGTTGCTTCCTCGGTTTATCACCAGGACGCATGTAATGAGCAATCCCATGGAACGTTGGAGAAGCGGAGTAGTTCTTCGATGGGAAAGTTCGCGAGCCCTTGTAAAGGCCGATAAACAAGAGCGTCAGGTAATTGTTCGCGTGACAGGTGATCGGGAAAACCGCCGCCGGCTGCTAGCTGTAATCCGCGAGAACTTCGATCACATTCATTCTGAGATGAAGGAGTTTCGACCAACGGAATGGATTGCCCTTGAGGATAATCCTGACGAATGGGTTAATCAGCGGGACTTGGAGACGTTTCACAAACAAAACGTTGAAGAAGTCCCCAAAGCTGTAGGTTCTCAGGTTTTTTCTGTCAACGTCGCGAGGGTGTTGAGTGCCTCCGATGTAGTGGACACAAGACCTTTCGTATCAACCGATGAAGAAGCAAAACGAGCACCAGTAAAAACCTTTCTCAGCTATGCGCATGCAGATGAACGGTGGCGCGCGAAGATTGCGCCAAACTTTAACATTTTGCAACGGGCGGGCCTGGTAAAAATCTGGTGTGATCTTGAAATCAAACCTGGCCACATCTGGGATGATGAAATCAAGCACAAGCTTGAGGAAGCAGAACTCTACGTGTTTTTAGTGAGCGCTGCATTATTGGACTCTGACTATGTTTTGACGGTTGAATTGCCAATTGCACAAAGGAGATTCAAAGCGAATGAAGCCCGAGTTATTCCAATAATCATCAGGGATTGCAGTTGGAAAAGATATTTTGGGGATGTTCAGGCGTTGCCAACTGGAGGCCGGCCAGTGAAGAAGTGGCCTGATCGTGACTCAGCGTTTCATGATGTCGAGAAGGGAATCGAGAGAACAATCCTCGAAATGCGAGAGCTGGCTTCTGCTGGTAGCAAATGACATTACATTTGAGCAAATGTCGAAATCGACTTCCACCACACTCACCACCGCCCAATCCCTCGAAGCACTTTTGAAATCCGCGAGCGACATCACACGCCTTTCGCCGGGGCTCGAAGCCCCTCATGTGATAGCCTGGGCTGGAGCGAGCAACGCGAGCACAGGCCCAGGCCAACCGCTCCAACAAGTCTCCCAAGCCCTGTAAGGGCGACACCCGCATGTCCCCATCCCTCGCCAACATCGTCG
>PLNY01000281.1 GCA_003141915.1 Anaerolineae bacterium
CATGACCTGCCGCGCGTGGCCCGGTTGCTGCCGATCCCGCGCCGGTACGAAGCACAGGGGGTGCGGCGGTATGGGTTTCACGGGTTGTCATACGCGTTTCTCATGGGAGAACTGGCCCGCCTGGCCGGAACGGAAGCGGCACAAGGCCGGGTCATCCTCGCCCACCTCGGCAATGGTGCGAGTCTGGCGGCAGTGCATAACGGTAAATCTATGGACACCAGTATGAGCTTCACCCCTACAGCCGGGGTACCGATGAGCACCCGCTCCGGTGATCTCGATCCTGGATTGGTCTGGTATTTGGAACGCACCGAAAAGATTACTGCGAAGAAATTCAACGAAATGGTCAATTTCCAGTCAGGCTTGCTGGGCATTTCTGAGATTAGTTCTGATATGCATGACTTGATCGAGCGCGAAACAAAAGACGTGCGTGCAGCCGAGGCGGTCGCTCTGTTTTGTTATCAGGTGAAAAAATGGATCGGCGCATTCGCGGCCGTACTAGGTGGAGTGGACACACTGGTGTTCGCAGGTGGCATTGGAGAGAATGCACCGGTAATCCGGGCTCGGATCTGCGATGGGCTGGGATTTCTTGGAATCGAGTTAGAAGAAAAACGGAACCTAGCCAGCGCCGCCGTGATTTCCACGGAGGCTGGCCCGGTCACTGTCCACGTTATGCACACGGACGAGGAATGGATGATTGCAAAGACAGTTTGCCGCGTTCTCGGGCTTGGCTTGGCCGGTGAAAAAAGGAACTCCGGGCGCGACTCTCCCCAAGGCGAAGCACCCTCCGCCGGCGCAATATGAGTAATGGCAACTGTGCAGATCGCTGTGAAACCGATTTCTCAAATACGCTGTAAGCCCGAGCAACAACAGCGAAAAAACGAAACTTTAAAGAAAGAAAGGATTACGACTATGCTAAACAAAGCTAAAACACTAAAGGGTTACAAATTGAACAGCCGCGACGGTGAAATAGGGAAGGTCAATGAATTCTACTTCGATGACCATCACTGGACAATTCGTTATCTGGTCGCCGACACAGGCGGCTGGCTTACGGGCAGGCAGGTGTTGATCTCCCCGTATGCGTTGGGCTTCGTTAATAAAGAAGAGAAAACCATCACCGTCGATTTGACCAAAAAACAGATTGAGGGTAGTCCATCCTTGAACACTGACAAACCTGTCTCGAGGCAATTCGAGGAGAGTTACTATGGATATTACGGATGGCCGATGTATTGGAGCGGTCCAAANNCGGCCCATACATGTGGGGGTATTATCCCTACATTGAGCGCGACCGTGAAAAATGGAAACAATCCGCCGAACGTGAGCAGGCAGCGTGGGATCCCCATTTGCGTAGCACTCACGATGTGGATGGTCATCACATCCAAGCCGCAGACGGCGAAATTGGCCACGTCGAGGATTTTATCGTCGATGACGAGACTTGGGCGATTCGTTATCTGATCGTAAATACACAGAACTGGTGGCCGGGGAAAAAGGTCCTGATTTCACCGAAATGGATCGAGCGCGTTAGTTGGCGAGAGTTGAAAGTCTTTGTCAATCTTACTCGCGAGATTATCAAGCAATCACCGGAATATCTGGAGGAGTCTATACCAACTCGGGATTATGAGACCAGGTTGCATCGACATTACAATCGCGAAGGGTACTGGATCGATGAACCGGCTGCGCAGCGGCATTCTGGTTGAAGCAAATACGAGAAAAGGCTTTCTTACAATCTGACATGCTCGAGCCCGAAACTGATGATGTGCGAGTAGCCGTTAGGTCTCACAATAAAAAAGAAGGATTAAAGAATTATGAATGCACTCACAGGATATGTCATTGCGGCCGCCATTGTTCTGGCACTTGCAGCTTTCGTCTCATGGCAGCGCTGGGGTTCTAAGCGTGCGCCGCTCATCGTATACGTAATTGCGGTCGCTGTCGTATGGGCGATACTCCTCGGCGTCATGTGGTTTTTGGGCGATATCGCGCGCTTCCAGACGTTCGCTTTGGTGTGTTTGGGCTTTGGGCTCGGGATGGTCGCCATGTATATTGCCGTGCATGTCTATAAAACGTAGGTTTTGGATAGGAGATTGAAATGACAAGGAACCTGTCTATCGTGCTTTACATTTTGGTGTGGATTGCCGTTGTCGTTAGTGTAGATTTACTGTTCTTTAGGAATCTATTCTGGGAACGGCTGATAGCGAACATCGCCATTTGCTTGGTGTTTGCAGTACTTTATTTTAGCTTCCGAAGGAAGCTAAAGCTATGAGCTGCGGCACCAGCTGGTTGCCTAACACCCGCATCGAGTCCAACGCCTTACCTTTCCGCTACGCTTCAGAGCAACCCGCGGTTCATGTACTGCGAGCAAAATAACTTCTAATCATTTACGATCACTTACTAAAATGAGAGTTCCCATCAATAAAATATAGGAGTTACAAAGATCATGATCAAAACAAAAAAAGCTAATTCCACAGATAAGCCGCTCTCGCCCGATCTTCTGCGGAAGATGAACGCGTATTGGCGCGCCGCCAACTATCT
>PLNY01000013.1 GCA_003141915.1 Anaerolineae bacterium
GCGCCTTGTCCACCAGCCGGTCCAGACGGCAGGCGCCATCGAGCAATGAATACTCGGTGTGCAAATGCAAATGGACAAAATCGGCGTGCGACATATTAGATTTAGCAGTTCAAAATTGCTTTACATTCTAACATCTTCGTCGCGCAAGGTATAAAGGTGAAGCGAAAATTGGTGGTGCGGCACAAGTATAACATTCGCTTGAGCGATTATTTCATTCAGGCGCTTTTCCAAATTTGAACTGATCCAATACTTCCAATATCCGGTTGGCGCAGCCAAAACGAGTCGGATGTTCTTGAAGTGATCGGACATTATTTTTTCCTTCACCAAAGTCGGGTCTTTCAGTAGCGAATCTTTGCAGCGGATGAGTTGAAGTCCGTAACAGACAGCCTCGGTCAGGGCCAGTAATGGACTGTTGTTGGTGTTGTCAGCCTTTTTTAATTCGGTGATGGAGATAAATTTTTCTTTCTCATCACTTTCAAGGCAGCCCAAGCCAAAAAGATCGACCTTAAGCTGCCCATCGGATTCGGCGGCCAGTGGAATTTCAAAACCCACAATCTTGCCAGCAGGAGGAATGATCCCCTTTTTATTTCGGTTGTAAAATATTTTGGTGTTTAAGGTGTTTTCGGAATGTTTATCCCAGGAATCATTGTTTTCCGCGAGAAGCCCATTTCTTGACACGCTAAAATCTCTATCAAAACGAAAATCGTTATCCCGTGGTTTTGGTCTAGCATTCTCCTCCAACGAGTTCTTCGTCCAAGTCTTAAGGAATTCAGCATTCCTAAGCTTGCCTAGGCATCTTTTTTCCCAATAGCTTTTGTAGTCCCAACCGCCCTGCTCGGAATTTGTAACACGTGAAAGCTGCAAAAACTGAAGCCAAGTCACGCTTGTTGCTGGCACGCGCAGCCCGCCGTCGCCACTGATCATAGATTCTGGATTCATATTCATATGATTAAAGGACAGCCATCGGACAGAAGCAAAGCATTCTGAAATAATTCCTGAAATATTTCCGGCGTTTCGGTGTGAACCGGCACAACTTGGTGCGGGTTAATCGCATTCACAAATTCCACCAAGTCGTCCCCGAAAATATGCCCGCTCGTGTGGCATTCCGATAATTCACCCTTTTTTAGCGCGGTTTGCAAAGCGCGGTATTCGGGTTTCGCCAGGTAGCCGGGCCACATGGAATACAAGCACATCGTGTTCTCTGGAAGTTCGCCGCCAAAATCCAACTTCAACATCGAGGGCCGAAACAGCATCACATAACGGTCCGGGTCGGCCAGAATGGTGGGTAAATCTATGCGGTCCGCCAGAAACATATCGTGAATCTTTTTCAGGTTTTTCTTACGCCATGTCTTTTCGAAAGACTGGTTGTAATATACCCGAATGCCATTCCTTCCCGTAGGTTTGGGAATCCGGCACTGGTCCGAAACGAGATGCAAGACGAAGGCACCATAAACATCCGTCACAAACACCCGACCGGCACGTCGAGTTGCCCTGTAGAAGGAAACGAATCGGTCAATGTGCTGTGGCGAAAAGTTCGCCAGCACCGGGAAATAACAACGCGTTATCGCCTTGAGCAACTCCTCCTCCAATTCTTTTTCCGTGCCGTTCCAGCGCGATCTTTGCGCCTCCTTGCTCAAGTTTGTTCCTTCCATCAACAGCACATCAACCGGCTTCTTGGCGATGAATTGGAATAAAGCGCGAGCCATGCCGCGTTTTCGCCCGTGCATTCGCAAGTCGCCTGAATAAAGCAATCGCTTGCCGTCGGCTTCAATCAGCAGCGCCATGCTGTCGAAAGCCGAATGATCCACCGGCAAACCTGTGATAGTGATGTCGCCGATGCGTGTCGGCTTTCTTGGCTCCAGTATCCGCTCGCGCTTGCGGTCGAGTTTGGGCTGTCCCGCAAAAATCGAACCCGCCATCAGCATCTGGCTCGTGCCTTTGCTCAAATAAACCGGAATCTCCGGCTTCACCCACGGCAGCAGCCCGGTGTGATCGCCGTGCGCGTGAGAAAGAAGCACCGCATCCACGCGCGGTCCGTCATCAAACAAGCCGGGCACCGGCGGGAGATTTTTCGGTCTCTCATCCTTTTGTTTGGGCCGTTCGAGCAATTTCGCCGGATCGTCAAGCGGTGCGCCAACGTCAAGAATTAACCGCGTTCGTTCAGTTGAAACTTCAATGCAGCTTCCGCCGATTTGTTTTGCGCCACGATGGATGATGAGTTTCATGGGAATTTTGATTCAGCGGCAACGTCCACGACACCGATTACTGACAAACCGAACCAATGGCAAACCGAAAAGCACCGCAGGAATTACCAACGTCCACCCATGGGAAATTTCCACCGTAGCCCAAAAGATTCCAACCACCATCCCGACTGGCTCAACAAGAAGCGCCATGGCGACAAAAACAAGGGCCAGTTTAAGGCAAAAAAACGTCACTTTGCCGGCATACTTTTCCCCGAACACATAGCGGATCCAAAAATAAAGGCCTCCAAAGAAAAGGGCCGCAGCAGTAATTACAAAGAAAACAAATCCAACAAATTCAATCATATTGCCACTATGGATCAGCATCCGTCTCGCCGGAAGGACTGGCTTTGGGGACATTGCAATCCACAGCCGTCAGGAC
>PLNY01000289.1 GCA_003141915.1 Anaerolineae bacterium
GCTCATCGTTTAATTCAGCTGGCAAGAACGGCCGAGGTTGCAAAGTCGTGATTGTTTCTTGTCCCCGCAGAACCATTTCATTGATGATTTTGTCGCTAACGCCGTTTGTGTGTAGTGCCAAAACTCCACCCACACCAACATCGAACCTCGTCGGTTGGGTTTTTATCATGCTGACGACAATCTCCTCTGACATGCCGGCTTTCACCAGTTGCACNNGGTCAATACTTCTGAGTTGTTGTTGTCCGTCGTGGTAGTCGTAGTCGTTATGGGGACGGCCGAAGGGACGGTCGCTTCTATCTGACCATTTAACGTAGTAAGAAGGCCTGCTGCGATTGCGCTGGCAACCTTATCGCAAGCTGATTGGAAGTCATCGGCGGCATCGCCCCAATTCCCGGCGCTTCCACTTGTTGTGAAGGCGGCGATAATCTTTCCTGTGGCATCTGTTATTTTGCCCTCAACATACACTTTGCCCATTGCATTTCCAAATCCTGTAAATGACTTGGTGGTGACTTTGGTGATGATAACTTGGAGGGTGACTGGTGAGTCGCTTTTTGCAAGAGGCGCTAACGCCTTGGGCATGTAGTCCATGACCATCCCGTTACGTTTTTCCGCCCTATATTCAACTGCGCCGACCTTGAAGCCCTTAGCCTTGTCGTAATTAGCCCCAATCCACACTTTTTCAAGTTGCTTTCCATGTTTCATCTGCTGATAAATTGCAGGCGGAAAGGTTTTCACAGCATCTTCTGCTTTTAGAAATACTGAACCGGTAATTGATATTGTAAGGGCCAGCGCGATAATTTTAAGTTTTTTCATAACCTAATACTTATAATTGACCCCTGGTTGCGTAACAACACTACGCTGTTCGTAGGTGGGTGGAGAATTAACCGGCGGTGTTTGCGCCAAAGGATTTGATTGCAATGCGTGACTAAAATGCGAAATGAAAGTGGTAAAATACCCGGCACCAAGTTGACGCNNCGTTATCCGGCATAATCACCAGGACAAGATTTGCGCGGATGTCAACATCCTTGTTGGGAAGCTCGCATATTTGCACTTCAAGTTTTTCAAAAGACGATCCAAGCAATACTTTTTGCCGCAAATGATATTCCGTTGCGCCTGAAAGCGGTTGTGCCTTTGACTCCACCCGCCAGACAGGAGTGCAGAGTTGGCAGGCGTCCAGCATGGCAGTTTCGGCCTCCGATGGGCTTGCATGAACCCTCCACGATTGTGTCTTAAACGCAAAAGGCTTGCCGCCCATTGAAAAGGGATTTCTCGTTACCAAATCAAAGACATTGGATATATGCTGCTGAAAAACCGCGCCAGCTTTTTTGGCTTTTTCGTCAGACAGGCGGTCAGCTTCTGCATTCGCCGCCTGAGCCCGCCGCGCTTTTGCGACTACAATTTTCTGCTTGAGGGCAATCGCCTCGTCATCAGACGGCTTCAAAACTAATGCGGCTTCAATTTTTGCCGACGCCTGATCCAAATCGCCTTTGTCGAGCAATGCAGACGCCTCATTAAGCGCAAGGCCAAGTTCATAAACCTTTTGAAGCTGAAGTGCTTCAACTCCGTCTGGATAAATTTTAAGCGCCTCATTTATCTTTGCCAACGCTTGCGAAAAATCAGGCGGAGAACCGGCAGCGGCATTTCGGGCGTCGCTCAAATCTGAAAGATATTGTTCATTGACCAGATTTACAGTGTAGTTCGTTGTCGCGTCTGCCAGGCCAAGAAGCGCAAAATTTGTGGTGGCATAACCATCAAGCCGCAGTTCTACTGCCGATTCTCCGGCAGGAATGTGTTCAAGTGTGATTGGTGTTTTGCCGATTTCCTTTCCTTTGCGAATGACAGTCGCGCCCGCTGGCGCGCTCATTAACTGAACTGTGCCGTAACGAAAAACAAAAGCGTGTTTAGTGGCTTCCTTTTGCCCAACGCTAACCCTGGCGATTAAGTCATTTTGGCCATCCGAAGCTGTCAATGTGTATTGTCCGGGCTTCATGCAGAGGGTCAATGGGGTCTTGCCTAGTTCCGTGCCATCGGACGAAATCACCAATCCAGTCGGCTCGCTTGTGACCTCAATCGAGCCGTAAGGAAATTCCGTTTTATTTGTTGTGACGCCGCCGCGAGTTACCGAAACACCCGAATCTAATTCCCAATTGCTTCTTGTTACAGACAAGGAATAGTCCGCGACCGGCACATCTTGAACGCGCGCGGGTAATTTCCCCTGCCAATGATGCCCGTTCCCCGACATTTCATAGTCCGCGTCGGCGGGAACAGAGGACAATTCTATGATCCCCAAATTTAACCCAACGATTTCATTCGTTGTTTGCTTGCGCTGAATGTCAACGGTGCGAGTTTCTTGATAATCTCCGCGCTTGACGACCAGCGTGTAATTTCCGACCGGCAACTTGTCCACGCTCAACGGGGCCGCGCCCTGATTCACCGTTTCACCATCTCGTTGCACAATCACGGTGGCGGGTGAGGGATTGACCGTAACAACCAGACCGCCCTTGCTGGTTTCCAGAGGCAATTTCCCCAAATCTTTTGTTCCCCAAAAAACCCAGAAATGCCGCTCATACGGTTCAACATTTTGCAAACGGACGGAAATTTCATGGCGGCCCGGTTTTAGATACTTTCCGCTTTCAAAATACTGTTCATCCACTTTCACTTCGGGTGTTTGACTGGCTGGAAATTCTTTTCCATCCAAGAAAAATCCATAAGTCAAAGCCGTCTTTGCTGCGATTGATTTGTAGAGAATTGTTCCGCCACAAATAAGCGCACCAATGATTACCAGTCCGATCAAAACCAGCGGGAGAAAAGATTTTTCTTTTGCTACAATAACCGGTTGGACTGACACGGGAGCGGATGGAGCTGCAACAACTTCACGGCATGGAATCCATTTGTCAGTATCAGTTGCGCGCACCGGCGTTTCATCATTCAGCACTCCGGCAAAACGAAGTTGCGCTAAAGTGGTTAAATTTAGCGGGCCGATTTCTTTGCCGGATTTATCACGGTAATAATAATTCTGCATACGGATTTTTGATTTTGTTACGGAGCGAATTATCCAAACACGTCATTCATTGCGACGCTCAACATTTTCTCGTAAAACGCGGGTATTCTTGGCAATATCTACCACCATAATGATAAATTCAGATATGAAGTAGAAAAGTATCAGCCAAAACAACGCTAAGATGGCTCCAAATACCATAACCAATAGGCCGGAAACAAAACTGCTTGTTATTCCATTGTGAAAGGATTCGTAGTTTGTAGGCCATCCCGGAAATGGATAACCCGCCAAAATCTGAAATATCCCAGCACCAATCCCTGTGGCAAACAATCCCCAGGCGGTAACTTCTCCCGTCATTTTCAACAGAATAGAAACTATCGGAATAATAGTATATTCAGACTTGCCAAGGCTCTCAATGTCATTGGCGCGAATCCAGTAAGTATGAATGACCATATAAAATCCAACAAGTAAAAATATCTGAAAAATGAAGCCGCCGAAAATGGCGACGCCATCCTGGCTAAATACTACTTTCCAAAGCGCTATCCAAGTAATAAGCAGCCCAATAATGAGTAAGATGGTTATGACACGCAATGCCATTGCGAATCCGCGCCGAAAGGGTGTTCCATCATCAAGGGACTTAAGCACCGGAACCATAAACAGATATCTTTTCATAATCATGGCATCATGGTGCAAATAACTTTTCACACTATCAGCTTCTACAGTCCCAATAATTGATTCGCAAGTGACCCACGGCCCGCCACTTTCGGGCCGCACCAAGGTGTGATCTTTTATCACGCTAGCGACTCGGAACGATTTTAAGTTTTCCAAGGAAACCGGTCCAACTTCCTGATTATTTTCATCCATGTAATGGTAGTTCATAAATTGATTTTCTGGTATGCCAGTAAGCTTTGCCCGGATTGGATTTTTGTTAACAATGCTGTGTTATACTCCTTAACCCACCCAGAAATATAAAAGAGATCCACAATCGTCCAAATCGTCATCGCAAGAACTCCAAAATAACCAATGCAAAAGAAGCATAACGGAATCGAAATAACCATTATAATGAGCTTGGTTACAGCATGGGGTTTTTTCATATAAAAACGATGCGCTCCAAAGTTGCCTAGAATCCAACAAAGAACAAAGGCCAAACCAGCGGATTTCTTTTCCGCTTCAAAACGTATCATTTCAGACTGACTAAAAGTAACGGGAGATTGCACCGCTTTATTTATTGGAGGCGGCGATTCCACTGGTTTGGCCTCTGACATTGCAGGAGATTTCGAAGAGACTTGGCTTACTGGAGGCG
>PLNY01000338.1:0-3969 GCA_003141915.1 Anaerolineae bacterium
GATCAATGCGAAGCGTCCCGGCTCTTCACCGATGAATAGGAAAACCCAAACCGGATTCAACACCGGCTCAAGCGTGCTGATGAGATTCGCTTCGAGAGCCGGAACATGTTTGATGGCGTTGGAGAAAAGGACAAACGAAACGCCCATTTGAATCGTGCCGAGATAGAGCAGGATGAGCCAGTTCGTGACCGTCCATGATTCTTTAAGGATGAATGGAACGCCGATGAGGGCGGTAAAAAGATTCGCAGCCAGAATACTTTCGGCGGGCACGCCGTCTTTTTGTGCGCGCATAGATACGATCATGAGCGCAGAAGTGACGCCGCTGATGACCGCCAAAATATTTCCGAAGAAACCTTCGGTGCTAAGTTTATCTCCGAAGAAAAGAATCATGCCGATGAAGATGGTGAGCATCGATGTCCAATCGACGCGTGTGGGTTTCTCGTGTAAAAACCACAATGCCAACAAGATGACGTAAATCGGCGCGGTGTATTGAAGGAAGATCGCATTGGCGGCGGTAGTCAATTTGATTGACCAGATGTAAAGGAACTGCGTCAGGATGTACGCGACGGACGCAAGCAATTTCCAACGTGTCCATTTGGTGGGAATGCGGCGCAGGTAAATGAAAAGCACGATGCTTGAAAAAATACTGCGTCCGGCAAGAATGGCAACGGGTTGCCAGTTGATAATTTTGAGCAGCACGCCGCTCGTGCTCCAAAGTGTGGCGGCGACGATGATGAAAAGGATTGACCTGCGGCGATCCAAAGAGAAATTCATTTATAGTCTCACAATATTTTTTGGATTGAGCACCGAAACGGTTCCGGTTTTTCCGCCGCGCAAGGGCTGAACTTCGACATCCAATTCGACCCAATAAAAACTGCGGTGCTCGGAATACGGATCAATGCGGATGATGGTTCCTTCAAACCAACCCTCGCTTTGCCAATATTGTGAATCGAGGAAAATCTTTACGCGGTCGCCGACGGTGAAGTTGTTTGATGCCATCGGATGATTAGAAAGAAAACGAAAGACTTCCGAAGTCTTTAAGACTTCGGAAGTCTCGCAAAATACTTTATGGCGTAGGCGTTCCGGGCACTGCCGCGCCGACCCAAGTAAAGACTCGTTCATCGCTTTGTGCACCGGCTGTATCCCAAATCGGTTGTCCCTGGCTGTCAGTCCCATCGTCGCGCACGGGCACAACCCACCAGCGCATCACATGCGCGATATTATCGTTTGGACGGAATGTTGTCGGGACGATGTATTTGGTATCGGTCACGTAATCCACGATGCGCCGACCTTGATCGACAGTAACATCTTCGATGGTGACTTGGTATTCTTCGTTCGGGCGCAGCGTGCCGATGGAAGCCCATTGCAATGTGACCACATCATCGGCAAGGGTGAAGGCTGCGCCGTCCGAAGGCAGGAGCAAATTCGGGGCGGGGTAGGGAGGCGGGATGGTCGGCGTCGGTGTGGGACCGGGCGTGGCGGCGCGCATACACAAGGGGATGATAAGTGTGCTTCCATTAAAAACATTGTCAGTGGAGAGGCCGTTGAAATCCTTGATGGCTTGCATGGGCACCGCGTAGTTTAGGGCGATGCTCGAGAGCGTATCATTTTGTTGAACAGTTATCACCACTTTATTGCATGCGGCTTTGGTCGCGTCAACCGCTTGAAGCGTTTCGGTTGGAAGGGCCGGAGGCGTGGCGGTTGGATAGGGAATCTTAAGCTTCTCTCCCACCGAGAGCGGACAGGTGGCCGCAAGGTCGTTCAAAATGATGATGCTGTTAATGGATACGCCAAATTGATATGCGATGCCACTGCAAGTATCACTTCCGGCCACTGTATATGTAAATGGTGCCTGAACTGTGAAAGTGGCTTGAACAGTTGGTAAGGATGTATCGGTGGGCGTTGGAGAATCCGTGGGCGTTTCTGTTTCAGTGGGAACTGGAGTTGGACTTGTAATATGTTTTGTGGCATTCAGTCCTACGTAAACCACGATAGCCCCAACTACGAGAAACAAAGCCAATAATCCAAGCGCGACCGGCAGGCTGAGAGTCACTTCCGGCATGCGCGCGGCTTCGATGGATGGTTCAGATCTTTTCGGCGTTCCGGCTTTGGCTTTGCCGCTCAGGTCTGTGCCGCACACCGGGCAGCGCGTCGCGGTTTCCGATAAGCGCGTTCCGCAGGTGGGGCAGGCTTGTGTTTTTTGAGATGAAGTTTCTGGACTCATACGGGGTGAGATTATACCATGCGACCGGGGATGAGTTGATTCCGTTCATCCGCCGATTCGCGAACTATATTCCTTCGACGACGACTGTGTTGCTTTTTGCATATTGGTCGCGCAATTTACGCGCGGGCGCATACTCCGGTGAATTCAACCACGCTTTGGCTTTGCCCATGTTCTCGAATTCCAAGATGACCAATCGCTTGGCGTGCCGGTCGCCTTCCAATGTTTCATTCGGTCCGCCGCGCGCCAGATAGCGGCCTCCGTACAAGGTCACAGCCGCGGGCGCGAGCCTGGCGTATTCCTGGTAACCTTCGGGATCCTTTACATCAATATCTACGATCACATAAGCTGACATCTGTATCTCCTAGATTGGCATCGCTGCGTAATTGTCCCCGTGCGGACCGTTTTCACTGACGAGAAAATGATTTCGGATATTATTTCTTTTGCCCCTGCAACGGCTGAGTTGCTGAACGTGGCGGCAGGGTAGTGACCAGCACTTTATCCACGCGATGACCGTCCATATCCATCACCTCGAAGCGCAGGCCATTCCATTCGAAATGGTCGGCCGCTTGCGGCACGCGTCCGAGCGACATCATCACGAATCCGCTCAACGTCTCGTATTCGTCTTCGTGCGGCATGGACTCGACTTTGAAGATTTCCTTGAAGTTGTCCACTTCCAACATGCCATCCAACAGCCACGAGCCGTCCTGTCGCTGCGTGGCCTGCGGCTCGACTTCGATGTCGCCGACGATTTCTTCGATGATATCATTGAGCGTCAGCAAACCCTGAAGGCTTCCAAATTCGTCAATGACGAACATCAGCTCGGCATTCTTTTCCTTGAAAACTTCCAAGGCGCGCGAAGCCAGCATGGTTTCGGGAACATAAATGGCGAGCCGCAGTTTATCTTTGAGTTTAAAATTTTCGCTGGAAAGACTCGGAGGGACAAGCAAGTCACGCGCTTTGATAAAACCCAACACGGTATCGAGACTATCCTGACAAACCGGGAAACGCGAATAAGAACTTTCCGCGATCTTGCTGCGGATTTCATCGGACGAATCCGCAATGTCAAGCCAGACCACATCGGTGCGGGGCGTCATCAGCGAGTAAACGCGCGAATCACCGAGGCTGAATACGCCCTCGACCATATCCTGCTCGGCTTCCTCGAATACACCAGCCTCTGTGCCCTGGTCAATCAGCAATTGGATTTCTTCCTCGGTGACGGGCGGCTGGTTGGTCGGTTTGACGCCCAGCGCTTGCAGGACAAAATCGGTGGCGCGCCCCAGCAGCCAGACCAGCGGTGAAAACAATTTGGAGATAAAGATCATCGGGCCGGAGATGGAAGCCGCGATTTTTTCCGGATCATGCAACGCAATCCGTTTGGGGACAAGCTCGCTCAATACGAGAGACAGGGTGGTGATCAACACGACCACGATGGCAAGCGCCAGCGAATCCGCATACGGAACCAAAACCGGCCACCGTTTAAATAAGTCGGCCAATGGCCCGGAGAATGCCGGCCCGCCGAGCGCGCCCAACAAGATACTTATCAGCGTAATGCCAATTTGAACCGTCGAAAGAAATGTGTTTGGATGTTGTGCAAGATTCAAGGCGGTGGCGGCGCGTTTATTTCCCTCGTTGGCTTGTTGTTGCAGCCGCGCTTTGCGCGCGGAGACAACCGCCATCTCCGACATGACGAACAAGCTGTTAAGCAGGAGTAAAAGTACGAGAATCAGAATATCAGTTGGAATACT
>PLNY01000338.1:4057-8647 GCA_003141915.1 Anaerolineae bacterium
AAGAGCAGCATTTGTGACGGCTCATCCAGCGATTTATCAAATTGAATGTGCGATGAAAAGTAAGATCGATTATCGAACAAGCCTCCGGCAAATGCACCCTTGTCTGCATATTTGCGCGCACAACTTACAAATGGAATCTTGTTGTATTCGATTTCCAATTTAACATTCGCGGCGTTTGCCATTTCCCATCCATGACCGAGCAAGCTGAATCCGGTGACGTCCGTGCCGCCGCGCAAGTTGAATTCAACCGCGAGTTGACCCGCGATTTTATTCAGTCGCGTCATCCATGTCACAACCTCTTTGACGTCACTTTCATCTGCTTGTTCGCGTTTTAAAGCTGTGGTTGTGACTCCGAAGCCAAGCGGCTTAGTCAATACTAACGCGTCGCCGACTTTGAGTCCGCTTTTGCTTAACATTTTTTGCGGATGGACGAATCCAATCACGACCAAGCCATACTTCGGTTCTTTATCCTGAACTGTGTGTCCGCCCGCGATGACCACGCCAGCTTCGCGCGCTTTCTCTGCACCGCCGCGCAAAATCTCGGCAGAGATTTCGGTTGGCAAATCAGACGGAAGCGCGGCAACGTTCAATGCCAAGAATGGTGTTCCGCCCATCGCATAAATATCCGATAGACTATTCGTCGCCGCAATCGCTCCATAATCATATGCGTCGTCAACGACCGGCGTGAAAAAATCAGTGGTCACAACCAGTGCGCGCGAATCATCCAGCCGCCAGACCGCTGCATCGTCCGGGCCTTCGAGTCCGACCAATAAATCAGGATAATCGGACGAATGAAAAATGTTTTGCACAGGGCGCAGAACCTGCGCCAGCGTTTCCGCGTTGAGCTTCGACGCTCAACCCGCGCAAGCCGAAAGACTCGTGAGTCGAATCTGCCGGCCGCTTGGTTTGATTGGGTTCATGCAAACATTATAACCGCTTGCCGCGCCTCGAAAGCCATGATACGATGACCACATGCAAGCCGAAGGAATCATCAAAGAACTTGTTTTGCTCGATGGAAAACCAACTGCGCGGATTCAATGCGACCCTGCTTTGATTCCCGCGCCCGGACAATATCTCCTCGCTTATGCGGATGGATCAGATTCTCCGCCTGCACTGCGTTCTTCAGTGCTAGCGGATTCCGTTTTCTCATCCAAGATTCTTATTGATGGTTTTCTCGCCGCGCCTCCTATGCCGATTTCATGGATGATTGGCGCGCATCTTCATTTGCGCGGCCCGCTGGGACATGGATTTATTTTACCGAGCAATGCGCACCGAGTTGCATTGATTGCCTTTAATGAATCTCCAATACGTTTATTAGCCTTGCTTGATACTGCTTTGAAACAAGAAGCATCCGTGGTGTTGGTTTGTCAGACTCCGCCGGATGATCTTCCTCTTCAGATCGAAGTGCAACCGACGAGTGCGTTGATGGATGTTTGCGATTGGGCGGACTACATCGCTGTCGACGCGGTGCGCGAGTCACTGCCTGAGTTAAGGAAAATGCTTGGGAGGGGCAATCTGTTCATAGTCAAAAACGAGGCGCAGATTTTGATCCGCACTCCCATGCCGTGCGGCGCGCTCGCGGAATGCGGAGTCTGCGCCATCGAAACTCGCCACGGACAATTGCTGGCTTGTAAAGATGGCCCGGTATTTGATTTGAAAGATTTGTTGAGCAGTTAATACCAAATCCTGAACGCTGTGGTGGTACTGCCGCTCAGATTATTTTCGTACTGACAGTCCACATCCACGGGGATCAAACTTCCGGATGGTTTGTTTACGAATGAAAGCTGGATCGTTCCAATGCCGCTGGGGTTTGTGGTCGCGCCGATGACCTGCGCCGATTCGTTCGGCCATTGAATGGCGGCAGTGCAAGCCGCGTTATTGATAGGCTGCCCGCTTTGGTTATTTGCAATGATAAAGATCGATTGCTGGTCGCTTCCCATGGTGACGGCCTTCCACACAAATGCGCGCACCTGGAGGGAAATAATCAGCGGCTGGATGCTGGCATTGAGGGATTGAACCGCGTTCTTCAACGCCGGGTCTTCGCCTAGCTTATCGAAGTATAAACTTCCCAAATCGGTGAGGGTGACGCGCTCGCCTTCCGGGTTGGATGGCTGCCATTCCATGCGCGCTTTCTGAAAATATTGGACAATCATGCCGTCGTGATATTCAAACGGCGAAATGGGATAACCGAATTGAAGCGGTCCGCCATATTTGTTATAAAAATCAAGGAACGCAAAACATACGGAGAAATTCGTTTGTGTATAGAGTTGGCACGCAAACGGATTGAAAATATTTAATTGAGCGCCCGGTGCGTACATCTGCGTGCCGAGATCGGTGAGAACCACGCGCTGACCGTCGGGCAGTTCGGGATGATATTCGAATCGGGCGCGCTGAAAATATTGAACCCGCATTCCATCTTTTCTATTGAATTGTTCGGTGATGGGATAGCCGTAAAGCGTGGTCGGATCGGAGACGGCGTTATAGAACCGCAGGAAATCCCCTTGAACGTTGTGACCGGTCTCTGGAAAATAGCGGATGCCCGCATCTTGTGCATTCGCAGAAGACCATGGGATTGCCATCAGGCAACAGGTGAACAACAATGCCAGCGAGCGGCGCAACAATATCATCAATATCATTATACACACAAATAATTTGGATGCACATTACAAAGTGCTAAGAGGAAATATCGAAAATCGAAATGGGGTGTGTCGTTGAGAGTGGCTCTTCGGCTTCGCTCAGGATAAACTCCACGACGACCCATCCCGGTGGGCGCTTCATCCTGGAAAATGAAAGCCTTTTGCGCAAGTGATATGGGTCTTATACCCCCCAGATATGGGGGTATTTAATGGGGTTTTGGAAGGCGCAGATGGGGAGATGCTTCGCTCTACCTTCGCTCATCCTTCGCTCAAGCTTCCTGCCGGTTACCCCCCACCTGTGGCTTTGCCAAAATTTGCAGATTTACGGAACTCAATAACCATCCATTGCATCATTATGGGAATTTTTAATCAGGGTTTGCAGTTCAACAAGGCCCTGACAATGGCTTGCGCGGCGCGCCCGTCGCCGAATGGATTTGCGGCTTTTGCCATTGCATGATACGCAGACTCATCCTCCAGAAGCCGCGTCGCTTCCTCGACGATGCGGCGGGTATCTGTCCCGACAAGTTTCAACGTTCCCGCTTCGACGCCCTCCGGCCGCTCCGTTACTTCGCGCAGAACGAGAACGGGAATGCCGAATGCCGGCGCTTCTTCCTGTATCCCGCCTGAGTCGGTGAGGATCAGCGTGGAACGCTTCATCAGACCAACCAGCGGAAGATAATCCAGCGGCGGAAGAAGCGTAATGTGATTTACATCTTTCAAGATGCGATAAACCGGTTCCTGCACATTGGGATTAAGATGGACGGGATAAATAATTTCCACATCGCCGCGTGAAGCCAATTCTTTGAGCGCATTGCAAATCTCTTCGAGCGGCTTGCCGAAATTTTCCCTGCGATGAGCAGTTACCAAAATCAATCTCTTGCCCGATTCCCGATACCCAATTCCCAATTTACCAAGTAACTGCACAATCTCTTTCGGCTCTGGTCGTTGCGCTACGAATTGCAAGGCATCAATGACGGGATTGCCTGTGAGCGCGATTGCTTTTTCCGGTATGCCTTCCCGGAGCAGATTTTGTTTCGCCCATTCGGTCGGAGCAAAATGCAAATCGGCGATGACACCCGCCACGCGGCGATTGATCTCTTCTG
This sequence comes from Anaerolineae bacterium, assembly GCA_003141915.1. Lineage (GTDB taxonomy): Bacteria > Chloroflexota > Anaerolineae > Anaerolineales > Villigracilaceae > Fen-1038. The sequence goes on from PLNY01000338.1 coordinate 7,797, forward strand.
GAAATGGCTGCCACTTGTCGTGCGTGCGAAGTCCAGCTTCGACGTGTCCAACACGAATGCGGCGATAATAGGCGAGCAGGGCAGTGATTGCCACAGTTGTTGTATCGCCTTGCACCAAAATCCAATCCGGCCTGAAATCAGAAAGGACAGGATCGAGATGCGTGAAGATCGCCGCGCTTAATTCTGACAGCGATTGATCCTCACGCATCAGATCGAGATCGTAATCAGGTTTGATGTCGAACAAATTTAAAACCTGGTCAAGCATTTGACGGTGTTGGGCTGTGACACATACCCGCGATTCGATGTTCGACGTTTGCGCCAATTCACGAATCACCGGCGCCATTTTGACGGCTTCAGGCCGCGTGCCAAAGACGGAGAGGATTTTCATAAAATAAGATTGACTTTGGCTTTTACTTTCTCACGCCCAATCTCGCGATGTTAAATCCTGCGTCTTGAAATTCTTTAACATTCCAACCATTGACAGTATCCACGAGCGTGCGGGCTTTTGTTTTCGATGCGATATCAGCGGGCTTCAAGTGGATGAATTCGGTGTGACGGACAAGCAGCAGGATTGCGTCCGAATCTTTGAGCGCATCATCGAGGCTGGATGCCATGTGAATACCTTCAAGATTTGCATCCGGCTTGAATGGCTCCCAGGCTTTCACCGGTGCGCCTCCGTCTTGAAGCAGATGCACGACTTCCACGGCCGGGCTTTCGCGCAGATCATCCACATCAGGTTTATAGGCGAGTCCCAACGCCGCTATTCTCTTGCCTTTGAGCGAACCAAGTGCACGCTTCACCAAGCCGACCACATAATGCGGTTGCGCGTCATTGACTTTGCGCGATGTATA
>PLNY01000121.1 GCA_003141915.1 Anaerolineae bacterium
CTGCGCGTGTACCGCAGCCGCACGGGCGGCAACGAGTGGGAGCCCCTCACCGAAGGTCTGCCGCAAAGCGATTGCTATGTAAATATCTTGCGCAGTGCACTGGCGGTTGACACATACGATTCGTGCGGGATTTATTTCGGCACCACGGGCGGACAAGTTTACGCCTCGGCTGATTCTGGCGATAGTTGGAAACCCATCGTCCGCGATCTTCCTGCAGTGTTGTCGGTTGAAGTTCAGACATTGTCATGATACGCGTCGTATTGCCGCAACATCTGCGGACGCTGGCGCAAGTTAGCAAAGAAGTCGAACTTCAAGTTGAAGGGTCAATGACGCTTGGCTCGGTTCTGGATGCGCTTGAGATTCAGTATCCTATGTTGCGCGGAACAATCCGAGATCACATCACAAAACAGCGCCGACCCTTTATTCGGTTCTTCGCCTGCGGAGAAGATTGGTCGCTTGAATCGCCAGACATCCCACTGCCCGACGCGGTTTTGACCGGCAAGGAGCCATTTCGAATTGTCGGAGCCATGGCTGGTGGATAAATTACAAAAGGAAGAATAGCATGAGAAAAATTATTGTTTCCGAATATGTGACGCTCGACGGCGTTATGGAAGACCCGGGTGGCGGCGACAAATCTAAATATGGTGGATGGAGCCTCCAGTTCTGGAATGAACAAGCGATGAAGTTTAAGTACGATGAGCTTTTTGCGTGTGATGCTCTTTTATTCGGCAGGGTAACATATGATGGCTTTGCAAAAGCATGGCCCACAATGAAAGGCACCGCTGACTTTGGCGAGAGGATGAATGGCATTGCCAAATATGTTGTTTCAACCACCCTCAAAAGCGCTGAGTGGAATAATTCAACAATCATCAATCACGATGTTGTAACAGAGATAAGAAAGCTCAAAGAACAACCCGGAAAAGATATTTTGGTCGAGGGTAGTGCTGAGTTGGTTTACACGCTAACGCAGCACGATCTTGTGGATGAGTTTCGGCTGATGATCCATCCAATTGTAGTTGGCGGCGGAAAGCGCCTTTTTAGAGAAGGAATCGATCGCAAGGTTCTGCAACCTGTAGATACCAAGACTTTCAGTTCTGGAATCGTTATCCTTACTTATCAGCCAAATAAAAAAGAAATTAAGTAGATGAAGATCCATCTTGTGGATGGCACATATGAGTTGTTCCGAAACTATTTCGGCGCGCCGCCGAAGAAAGCTCCCGATGGACGCGAGGTCGGCGCGACGCTCGGATTGTTGCGAAGCTTGCTGATGCTGTTGACGAGTCCGGAGGTCACGCATGTTGCGTGTGCTTTTGATCATGTCATCAAATCTTTTCGCAATGATTTGTTCGCCGGATACAAAACAGGCGAAGGCGTTGATCCAAATCTTTTAGCACAGTTCCCGCTGGCGGAAGAGGCGGTTGCGGCGCTTGGAGTCGTTGTCTGGCCGATGGTGGAGTTCGAGGCGGACGACGCGCTGGCAACTGCGACCGCGCGTTTCAAAAAGAATAAATCGGTGGAACAGATCGTGATCTGTTCTCCGGATAAAGATCTGGCGCAGTTGGTTTCCGGCAAACGAATCTTGTGTTGGGATCGTCGACGCGACATCTTGCTCGATGAAAAAGGTGTGATGGAAAAATTCGGCGTGCGACCGGGTTCCATCCCGGATTGGCTGGCGCTGGTTGGAGATTCGGCGGATGGATATCCGGGCGTTCCGGGTTGGGGAGCGAAATCGAGTTCGGCAGTGCTGGCGCGCTTTGAGCATTTGGAGTCGATCCCCAATGATGCAACCAGTTGGAAATTGAAAGCGATAACTCCGGGACGCGCCGCAAGTTTAGCAGAAAGTCTGAATGAACATCGCGACGAAGCCCTGCTCTATCGAAAGTTAGCCACTCTGTGCGAGGATGTTCCGATGAAAGAAAAGCTCAGTGACTTGAAGTGGCAGGGCGCATATGACGAATTGAAAAAGATTTGCCACAAGTTAGGTGACGAGAGAATCATCGAGCGTATTCCGCGCTGGCGGTGATTGATCCCTAGGATTCGGTTATGGATTGACAAAGTGGATAATTAGAATTTTTATCAAGCCTTGTTTCTGCTCAATTCCAAACAGGGTATAATTCGATCATTCATTACGGAATTTATGCCAACCATATTGATTGTCGGACGTTATCGCTTTTCATTTTTCAGCAACGAAAACAGTGAGCCGCCGCATATTCATGTAAAGGCGGAAAATGACCAGGCAAAATTCTGGCTCAATCCGATTGAACTGGCGTCCAATTATGGTTTCAAAGCGTACGAACTAAACGAAATAGAAAAGATCGTTCAAGAGCATCGTGAAGAATTAATTGAGGCATGGTATGAGCATTTCAGTTAAACCAACGAAAACCAAATTCCGCCGCGCATTCGTTCCCAAGACTGCGCTCGCGAAAAGCGTTAGATTCACTAATGAGCTGATGGAAGTGTCATTGACGGATGGACGTATCATCAGTGTGCCTGTGATTTGGTTTCCGCTGTTGCATGAAGCCACACTCCAGCAACGCGAAAAATACGAGATCGGCGGCGGCGGCGTTAGTTTGCACTGGCCCGAATTAGACGAAGATCTTTCCGTGGCAAGCCTGCTGGCAGGCGCGGATTTGGCGTCGGCATAAATGGCTTGGGTTGGGAATTGAGTGTAAAGGGAGAATGTTTCAAGGAAAGAAAAGCTCAGCGACTTGAAGCCCCAAGGCGCATATGGCGAATTAAAAAAAGATTTGTCACGAGTTAGCTGATGAGAGAATCCCCAAGCGAATTCCGTGCTGGCGTTGATGTTCTTTAGGATTCGGTTTGGGAATTGGGTGTGAAGCGAGCAGGGAGAAATAAAATTGCTTTTTTCTATTAGCGAGCGTACAATCTATACATGGTCAATTTTATAAGCTCACTTTATTTCGGAGATCAATAAATGAATAGAACGAATCCTAAAGTTGATTTTTTCTTCAATAAAGCAAAAAAGTGGCAGGAAGAATACAAGAAATTGAGAACGATCATTCTTGACTGCGGGTTGACCGAAGAATATAAGTGGATGCATCCTTGTTACACATTCCAGGAAAGCAACGTCGTTTTAATTCATGGATTTAAAGAATACTGCGCGATTCTGTTTATCAAAATTGCCTTACTAAAGGACACCAAGCATGTTCTCATCCAACAAACGGAGAATGTGCAGGCGGGGCGCCAGATTCGATTCACCAATGTTCGGGAAATCGTTAAGCTGGAACCCACCTTGAAAGCCTACATTCATGAAGCCATTGAAGTAGAAAAAGCCGGTTTGAAAGTGAAGCTCAAGAAGACTGCGGATTACAAAATTCCTAAAGAACTTCAAAATAAATTGGATGAAAACCTTGCCTT
>PLNY01000052.1 GCA_003141915.1 Anaerolineae bacterium
CGAGTAAAGCAATTACGAAGTGACATGCGTTTTATCGTTATATGGGAGAACAAGAAGTGAAGCGCTCCCCAACATTCCTAATTTAACCAGATCACTAGCCGCTGATAACTTGCTTGGACTCACTTTGAGGATTTGAACAAGATGCTTGATTAAATCCTCTTGGCACGAATCTTTTGAATCCTTTATTTCTTTGATATATCTACCATCCTTAGAGTATAGAGCAATTACATGTCTATTGGTATTAGGAGGATGATCTTTCACCGTGGTTTTGAGCAACTTCACAATGTCAAGCGTTTCTGTGAATATTTTTTCCGTGGCATTCTTTAAGTCGGGTGCCTTAAATTTGCCAGAAGGGTTTGCCAAAGATTCATATAAAAAATGCACTAAGATGATAAATGGTTCATTATCCCCTGGTTGGTGAATGCCTAAAACAAGGCAGTCTTCAAATTTGAACTCGCTGCAACCTTTGTCCTTTAGAATCCTGTTTAGCCTATCACTATTCCAAGGAGTAACAGATGACATGTTCTCTGATGAGAATGGCTTAAACGCAATTCTTGCACCTTGAATCGCCTTCACCAATTCTAGGAAAAGATACTGTGACATTTCTCGTTTTCCCATTCTATCTAACTCATCAGGGAGCGGTTGCCAAAAAGACGTCAGAGAGGCCAAACGTTTGAAGGCGGTCTCTGTAAGTGCGTCAACCACTTCTTGCTCGCGGATTACTTCGGGAGGAAGCCAAGCAACTTCTACTTTGAAGTTGTGTTTTGAAAGGTCCATCTCGTGCCTAAGCTTCTCGTGACAAGAGGCGTTTATAACTTTGAGCGGAGTAAAATAGAACGTTTGCATCCCAGCATAGACTATCCATCGTCCCCTATACGGCCCTTTAGTCAATCCGTGGTAAAGAAATTCGACTTCGCCGATTACCTCGCCCGGGTATCGCAATGCGAGTGGATATTGAATACGCTTAAGAATTTTAGGCGGTGATGCAATCTGTCCTTGAATTTCAACAACTCCCTTAGCAATAATTCCAACCTTTGGAGACTCTTTCCCGGTTTCTCGATTCAATATCGTATCCCCATAAGAGAACTGTTCTAGTTCGAGTTGAACATTGTTTTTGACAAGCCATGCCGCAAGCCTGTGGTTGTGTTTTTTTATCTCCACAATCAACCATTTTTGTGTTCTATCTGCCATGTTGATTTTCATGTTCACCTCTTGATGTTATCTATTTCAACAGTGTGCGCTCGAAGAAGATGTGAGAAACTGTGTGAATGGCTGATTACGATAATGATACGACCAGCAAGTGAGGCAACATGAAGATACTTTGCAAGAATATTGCAAAAATCATCATCCTGTCCAAGAGTTGGTTCATCCAGAATCAACATTGGCGTATCGTGTTTAATGGCCGATAAAATGGAAAGGCGTTTTCGCAAAACCCACGGAAGATCAAGAGGATGTTTGTCAAGGCATGAAGACAAGCCAAAGGCATCAAGCATACCATCGTCTGATCCAGAATTCGGGATGACAGATCGCACGCACGTAGTGAATAATTGAAGGTTGGGATCCTGAAATGCGTAGGCCGCAAAATGTCCCGGACTTCGATACGGCTGGAATTCTCGCGAGCCATATTCCATCTTGCCATTTTCGGGTCGAAGGAGGCCAGCCAATAATTGGCAAATGTTGATTTTCCTGAACCGTTTGCCCCCTTCAGCCAATAGATGCCGGGAGAGAATGAAAATGAGCAATCCCGAAAAATGGGTTTGTTTCTACGATAGCCGAACGAAAGATGATGCAACGCCAACGCTGCCCCATTAGAACAATTGCCATTCGAGCGCATGCTGAAATCGGGCCCGCCGGCATCGAATTCCGCCCGTGATTGGTCTTCGATCTTGGGGAAAAGCTCGCGCAACCGATTGTCCACAACGAGCACGCGCGTTTGTGGAAAGACGGGAATCACGGAATTGTAAAGAAGCGCGCGTGCCTCATAGCTTAATTGCTCAACGCAAATATCAAGCCCCAACATACTGCGGCCCAAGGCTAGCCGGCATAGAATCGTGAGAACAGCCTCCTGTCCACCGCTACACTGTCTCGAAAACGGGTTTTGATCCCAGATTTCGTTCAAGCCAAACCCAGAAGCAATCTCTGCCATTTTCTTGAAAATCGCCGGATCACTCCCACAGTAAAAGTGAAGCTCGCCTTCCACCGTATCGTGGAATCCGGAGATTGCACTATACACGCTGCCTCCCAGAGTGACCCCATTTCCCCCCTCCACAGCTTCTTGGAGAGCCAAAGAACGGCCACTGAAATTTGGGCCGCAAAACGCCGCAAGATTTCCCCTGAGTTGTTGTATTGAGTGTTTCATCCAGTGGGGTGCCAAAAGATATTTGCTGTTGAAACAAGCACTGCCAAAACCAGCGACACACCAGAAGCGAACCAACGATTGGATGTAACTTGCCGAACTTGGGCATTGTCCTTTTCAATCAGGGATAAAACATCGTCCTGTCTCCATATTTCACTCCGTTCCAATGCCGTCATTAGGCCGGAAGACACGAGGGTTGTCAGGATCGGAAGAAGCTGTTTTGCCACTGAAAAAAAGTTTCGTCGCCCCACGTAGCCCTGAACAAGCCTTGCATTAAGTATGGTCTTCATGTCCTGCGCCAAGGCTTGAATCAGCACAAGAGGGCTTGCGGCATTCATTGCGATGTGGCTTGGCGTTCCCAGACAAACCAACCATCGGTAAAAGCCGCGCGGAGACAAACACCCAATCAACAGCGATACTGAAATGCACACACCTGAAATCTTGGTGAAGCGAAACGCATAAGCCTGCCACGAAACATCAGCCCGCAATTTCGGCAACTGTGAAGCGGCCGAGGCAACAGTTGGTGATGCGATTAACGCGACGACTGATGTCGCGATGGCAAACGGGATTATTACAGAAAGAAAAACGTGGAACGTCTGCTTTGGATTAAGGACAAAGCCTACAGCAAACAACACAGTTGCGGCAACCAAGATTGCAATCGCGTCGTTCCCAAAGGAGAAGGAGACAACCAACATCCCAAGGGACAAAAGGCGTATCCACGGATCAATTCCACGCAGAGTCATGGAATCATAAAAGGCCATTTTGTCTAATCAGGCTCTTTGATGTTTCCAGCCGACCGAGCAGGGTCTTTGGAAGGGATTTGGCAATAAAGAATGCCGCCAAGCATTGCAATGTCTTATCCAGCGGTTCCGTCCACACTTTAGTTGTCACCACAGCTTGCCAGATATTGTCTCCGGTTTTTATCAGAAACGCCGTGATAATGGATTCGCCACTGTTCGTCACGCCTCCAAAGACAGCGGCAATGACCGGCGCGCTGACAATCGCCGCAGCATAGCCGATTATGATTCCTGTAAGAATAACTCGTGGCACACTTTTGAATCCCCCCCGCGAAGCGGACAGCCCAGCCACCCAAGCAATTGTGAATTGCGTAAAAACGAAATATGGAAGCAATGGGTTTGCTATACCGCCAACCAGAAACGAGAGCACTCCCACGGTCGCGCCGATCCGCCAACCGCAGAGTATCGTAAAGAGCACTGTGCCTATCGAATCGAGAAATATCGGCAGCTTCAAGGCCGAGACGGTCAAACCGATGGCCAAATTTATTGCTATGCCCATTGGAATAATCGCCAAGAGGCGAACCCGACTGTCAGTAGATTGTGTTTGCATGGAAATATCATCATGCTGGTGAACATTTTCGGCAAATCTTAATTGCTCCTTTCATTTAGGGCTTCAAAATGCCCCACACAAATGGGGCATTCTCAATGTCGTTATCAATTGCGGCCGATGAGACAAATACATAAGGAGGCCGGTGAAATGGCTGTCATCCTAGTCTGCTAACGTTGCTCGCAACGGGAAATAATGCAAGTCCGCTAAAACAATTCGGCCTGTTTCTGGGTTTTTTCCAGCAATGCCCGGTCGGGATTTTCCAGGACTTGAAGCCAGTCATCGCCGAGCCAT
>PLNY01000022.1 GCA_003141915.1 Anaerolineae bacterium
TTACCGTGTCCGTTCCCAAAGCACCGGAAGAAGTGCGGTCTGATTGGGGCGATTTCATCACCGAGTTCATCAATGACGTGATGAAGGAGGGCGAGCATGAATTGGATTACTTTGAAGTGCATCGCTCCAAATGGTCGGGGGTCGTCAGTCACGGCATAGGCCCTATAATGTGGGAGGACACTTACAACTGGCTTCCGCGATACGTTGCCATTGAGGACTTGCGAGTTCCCACCAACACCGAGCTTTCATTCCGCAACCTCACTTGGTTTGCCGTTCGCATACCCTATACGCCGGGAGAACTTTCTCGCAAGGCATTTTCCAAGACTAAGAGTAAGTTCAAATGGGACAAGAAGGCTGTCTCGGCAATTTTGGAGAATGTCAAAGAGTGCAATACCACGATGGCCGAAAACAACTACGATTTCAACACCGTGCCGGAGAAATTTGAGGAATTACGGAAGCAAAATGCCGGTTACTGGTCTGGGGACGCCATGCCGACAATCAATCTTTGGCATTTTTACCACGAGGACGATGACGGCAGTTGGCATCTGAAGGTCGTCCCTGAAAACAACACGTCAGGTGTTACCGCCGAGGCTGATGACAAATTTATCTGTGAACATGAGGGAGCGATTGCTTCAAGTTGGCGTCATATTTTGCACGTTCAGTTTGGTGACTTGAATAACAAAGCACCGTTTTTGTATCACTCCGTCCGCTCGCTCGGATTCGCTCTCTTTGAAACATGTTTCTGGACGGATTTTACCCGTAACCGGCTGCTCAAACACACGCTCGATCAGTTCAACATACTGCTTCGCATAGCCGACCCTGTTGATCGCGCTCGCGCCCAGATTCAGGTATTTCAAAATCTCGGCGTAGTCAAACCAGGCGTGTCCATTGTGCCCGCCGCCGAACGTCACCAGATTGATTCCGGTCTCGCTGAAATGGCGTTGGCAATGGGCAAGCAATTACAGCAGGAAGCATCCACGGCCTACACCCAAAACATTGACACCGGCACGCAGAAAGAACAAACCGCATTCGAGACGGGCGTGAAAGTCCAACAGACAAATGCCATGCTGTCAGGACTAATGTTGGTAGCGCGTATCTACGAGAAATCCGCTGCCAAAGAAATCTGCCGCCGGTTCTGTCTAAAAAAGTCCGATGACGAGGACGTGATGGCTTTCCAAAAGGCTTGCAAAAAGCATGGCATAGCAGAGGAATGGATTGATGTAAAAAAGTGGCGCGTGGAAATCACACAGCCGCTCGGTGGTGGCAACCCCACAATGGCAATGGTGGAGGCGGAGAACGCAATGAAGTTACGTCCCATGCTCGACCCGTCCGCACAGACCGAGGCGTTGCACGACGCAGCAGTTCAAATGGTCGGCTCGCGCCGGGCAAAAAGATGGGTGCAACCCGGCAAGAAGGTTGTTTCCGATGCCGCTTCCGCCGCCGCAGCCAATTTCCCTTTAATGATGCTTGGTATGCCGCCGTCCATCCCCGAAGGATTGAACCCCATCGAACAGATTCAAAAACTGCTCGAATTGTGCGTTCGTTACATCCAGAAGATTGAAGCCACAACCAAACTTGCAACACCAATGGAACTCATTGGTCTGCAAAATGTGTCTGCGTTCGTCGGCAAACTGATTCAAGGGATGCAAGGTGATGCTGGCAATGAACCGAAGATGAAGGAATTTGCAAAGGCATGGAGCCAAGTCAACAACGAAATCAAAAAGTTGCAGCAACACCTTCAAATGCAGATGCAAAAGCAACAGCAACAAAACGGCAACGGCGAGTTGCAACAGCAAATGGCCGAAACAAAGGTCAAGCTGGCCGGAAAACAAGCCGAGACGCAACAGAAATTAAAATCGAAGGAACTTGCCGAAATTCAGAAGCGGCGGCACAAAGACACGTCGTTTGTTGCCGATCAAAAAAGGCAAAATCTAAAGGCCGTGGCTGATATTGCGCGGGGAGCGAGACAACCGCTTGGGGAAAAGTAGAGGGTGTTATGCCCGAATACTCTGCTTTTGAAATGTCTGAGATGCGCCAGAAACAGATGGTGGAACAAGCCGTCAAGAAATCTGGCGTGTCGCAAGAAAAAGAGTTTGATAAAATTGAACTCAAGGCTGATAAACAACGCATCCATGAAGCATTGAAAAACTCGCGCGGTCATCACACGATAAGAGTTGGGAGTAAATTGCCATGAATATCTGCGTCCAAGCAATTCCCCACAAAGAACAATTTTACAACACTGTTGGAGATTGGCGTTGGGACAAGGAGGGAACACTTCAAATCCGGGTTTCAAAAATGTCAGACTGGCGTTACGAAGCCTGTGTTATAATTCACGAATTGGTCGAGGCGGCTCTTTGCAAATACTCAGGTGTTGGACAAAAACAGGTGGACAGATTCGATATTGCCTTTGAAAAAAATCGCAAGGAGGGCGATGAAAGTGAGCCGGGCGATTCTCCTGAAGCTCCCTATCGCACGCAGCATTGCATCGCAACTGGTGTTGAAAAAATCGTCGCCGCGTTTCTTGGAGTGGTTTGGAAATCCTACGAATCTGAAATCAACGCCTTGTGAAACCAACAAAAGAAATCATCGCCTTGGTTGCGGACACGGGTTTGTTCATCCATGTCGCGCGTCGGCTCGCCCGTGAGTATAAAAAAGTCCTATTTTGGTCACCATGGGAAACAGCGTTTCCGAAGTTCAAAGACGATATTGTGGGCGACGGTTATGAAGAAATTATCCGCGTCGAATCCGTCGAATCCGTGCTGGACGAAATTGATTTGGCCGTGTTCCCCGACATCGGTTATTCCGACCTGCAACTTCAACTCATCAAGCGCGGCATCCCGGTCTGGGGTTGCCGCAACGCCGATGAACTCGAAGCCCGACGCGGGAAGTTTCTTGAAGTGCTGAAATCACAGACGAATTTGCCCGTTCCAAAGTGCGAGAAAATCAAGGGCGTAACCAATCTCCGGTTGTTCCTCAAAGACAACCCCGACCAATACATCAAGGTTGACACCTACCGCGGAGATTTTGAGACATTCCATTTTCGCAGCATGGACGAGGACGAAAGTATCATTGATGAACTGGCCTACAAACTCGGTCCACTGAAAGAAAACCCCATCTTTTGGGTGTTTGCGCCGATTGATAGCAAAATTGAAGATGGAATAGATACATATTGCATTGATGGACAGTGGCCGGAAACAATTATTCATGGCATGGAGGCCAAAGACTCCGCTTACATCGGGGCGTTCCAAAAGTTCAGCGATTGTCCCGAAGAAGTCCGGTGCGTCAATGAAGCGTTTTCCCCCATTCTTAAACAATATGGCTATCGTTCAATGTTTTGCACGGAAGTCAGAATCACAAAAGAGGATGAATCCTTTTTTATCGATCCAACGTGCAGAATGCCTTCGCCCCCCAGCCAATGCCTGTGTGAGATGATTGGCAACCTCGGAGAAATAATCTGGCAGGGTGCGAATGGAATTTTGGTTGAG
>PLNY01000403.1 GCA_003141915.1 Anaerolineae bacterium
TTCCAGTTATGCTGATAATGAATCAGCGACTGAGGCGGAGTCCACGTGACGTTATCCATATCGTAGATCGAGCCTTCGATCGCCGGGAATGGTCCACGTTCCTGAGCCAGCTCGATGCTGGTCTGCATGGCATGATAACGGACGAACTCCATGACCTGTGCGCCGAACTCCTGCCCTTCTTCCGATCCATAGCGCACGCCGACGTGATACATCAAATCGGCGAGACCCATGATGCCCAGTCCGATGCGGCGGGCTTTGTGCGCGGCTTCGCTTAATTGCGAGACGGCCGGCACATAGGCATTGGCTTCCACCACATCATCGAGGAAACGCGTCGATGTTGCGACGCTTTTGCGAAGCGATTCCCAATCCACGGTTCCATCGGGTCCGCAGTGCTCATTGAGATTCACCGAACCGAGACAACAATTCTCGTAAGGTCCAAGCCATTGCTCGCCGCATGGATTGGTCGTCTCGAGCGGATACAAATGCGGCACAGGATTGCTGCGATTAGCCGCGTCGAGGAACAAGACGCCTGGCTCCCCATTGTGATGTGCTTGATTAACAATCTTATCGAACAACTCGCGGGCGCGCACTTTTCTATAACCATGAATATGCACACCGGCAGTTTCCATCTGCTCCAATGTGCCGCGCACTTCGCGATACTTTGGATCATGCACATCCGGGAAGCGTAGTTCCCAATCCTTATCGTCGCGCACGGCGCGCATGAACGCATCCGTCATGCCGACGGAAATATTGAAGTTTGTAATTTGATTCTCATCGGTCTTGCAGGTAATGAATTCTTCGATATCGGGATGATCCACGCGCAGGACGCCCATGTTCGCACCGCGGCGCGTCCCGCCCTGTGCGATCTCACCGAAGGCATGATCATACACACGCAAAAAGCCAACCGGACCGGTCGCTTGTCCCGCCGATGATTTAACCAGCGTGCCTTTCGGTCGCAGGCGCGAGAACGAGAACCCGTTTCCGCCGCCGGTCTGTTGAATCAACGCGGCATCCCGCAGAGTTTGAAAAATGCCCGCGCTGTCGCGTCCCATGTCATCCGTGATCGGAAGTACGAAGCAGGCGGCAAGTTGTCCAAGCGGTGTGCCCGCGCCGGTAAAGGTCGGAGAGTTGGGGAAGAATTTTTTGCTAATCAGTAAATGATAATATTCCATCGAACGCGCAATCACATCGCCGCCCCAGTCCTTTTCAACTTTCGCGACGTGATACGCGACCCGCCAGAACATTTCCTCCACGCTTTCGGCGGGCTTGCCATCGTCTCCGCGGCGGACATAGCGGCGCTCCAGCACTTGCCGCGCATTATCCGTCAGTTGGGCTTTTGGCAATCCCTTAGGCATGGAGGGCGTGGGAAGCAATCCCTGCTTCGATGAAACAATATTCTTGGCAACCATACAACTCTCCTCTCGAACAAGATTTTTTATCTAACAATAAAAAAACAACAGCGACACTTCTCGCTTCGAACGAGAGTGGCTGTCGTTCAATTAGCCTTTGAGAAGGTTATCTATTTCCTTGCGCAACGCGCCGAGATCATCGAGACGCAGATATACGATTGCGTAACGGATGTATGCAATCTGGTCTATTTCCTTCAAGCCGCTAATGACCATATCACCGATCACCCGCGACGAAACTTCAGATTTCCCCATCTTTTGCAGCTCCGCTTCGATGTGTCCAACCAGGTGTTCGATATCCTCGGCGGAGACGGGACGCTTGGCGCATGAAATACGAATGCCGCGAAAGAGTTTCTCGCGGTCGAACTCTTCACGCGTCCCATCCTGCTTGATAATCAACGGCGTGGCCAGAATCGGGCGTTCATATGTGCTGAAACGCTGCTTGCACTTGAAGCATTCGCGGCGGCGGCGGATTCCGCCGTGGCTGTCATGGGATGTATCGAGGACTTTTGAGTCGTGGTAGTTGCAATATGGGCAACGCATGTGAAAAACGCTTTATTTATAGAACAGATGATAGAGCCATATGTAGGGGTGAATAACTATCTGACCCGTACATATGGCGAATTTAACCAGATTTTAACACACATGCGGAATCACTTCAAGAGGCCGCAAGGGGCATTTTTCTTAAAGAATTAGGTTTTTTAAGACGAGCGTATGGAAGGCGATGGGAAGATCGCAGTTCTTACCTGGCTGAATGACAAGTCCCGCGTGAAATCTGCATCATCGGATTGAGCGACATACAAACTTTGTAGTTATACAAACCGAGATATATCACATCTTCCCGCGTTGTTTCTGAATCTGACACCAAACAGTCAAACGACGGGTGTATAATTCGCTGAATTTTATCAGCCGCATTGAGGTTGCAAACAGACGTTGTCGCCGCGTGAGCAAAAGGCACGGCTTTAGTATTACCCTGCTTGGATGGTTTTTTCGCGTCTCCAAGTGGAAACTAAAATAATCAAAATATTTCGGAGGAAGTACAGAATATGGAAATCACCCTGAGTTTGGTCATCGGCATCATCGTTATTGCATGCGTATTGGTATTCCTTTGGGAATACCGTATTCGTCAGCCGGATGTTTTGGCGCTTTACGAATCCAAAGGTGAGATCAGCGTTCGAAAAGGTCCCATCTATCCGCGCCACTTCAGTCTTCCCCTCAAGCGCACCACCTGTCCGATCCAGTTGAGCATCGAGGCGACCGCCGCAGGCGACTTGGGGATGCACATCAAACTTGTCGGCTCCGTCGCTCCGTCCGTTAAATACATCCAGTGCCTGATCCGCGTTGGGGGATGGGATCAGGAAGCGGTCGCGCGCGCTGCGAAGGAAGCCCAAGTGTTGCTGGAGGGACTGATTAAAGAATATACCGAGCGCTTCGAGATTCATGCTATTTCCTCGACCAGCATTCTGAACTATATCAACGAACATTCGAATCTTGTCGAGGAAAAATTCGGCGTTGAACTAGTCTCACTCACTGTCCAGTCGCTGGAACCGACCGACCCGGAAATTGCCGATGCGTTGCGTCAACAACAACAGGCAAGCCTGCTTGAAGAAACCGAGCGTATGAGCCACGAGGCGCGGGTAGCCGCGGCAAAAGCCAAATATCAAGCTGACGAAGAAATTGCCGAGATGGATCACACCTTGGAACTGAAAAAAGCCAGTCTAAAACAGGTTCTATTGGAAAAAGAATCGGCGCTGGCCCGCCAACGCCTGGAAGATGAGTTGGTGCGTAGTCGTATGCGCCTTGCGTTCGAGAAAGAAGGGCTCGATGTTCTCCGAAGCAGTCCAGAACTATTGATGTTGACGCCGCAAGCCGCTCGTTTGGCGGAAGCGAGTCAGAATCTTAAGAACGCTCGTACCGTTATCTCTTTATCTCCTCAAGAATTTGACCATGGCTCAGAACTTCTCGGTTTGTTCCAGAACCTGCTGCAGAAGGCGCTGGGAACAAAGAAAGAAGACTAGTTGAGATGGTAGTTTCGCTAGCTCTTAACGATAGAAACATAATTTGAGCGCACAACATGGCATCGCAATCTGATCCCTTGGACTCCTTTCGTCTGAAACCGATCCGGGTTGCTCGAGTCTCGGAGGTCAGCGAAACAACTACNNAACTACAGCCGCGCCAGTTCCGAAAGAGGATCGGATTGATTTCCATATTGGAAATCCATTGCAAGATTCAAGGCTATCATCAGCCTTCCTGCGCATTGCACTCGGCATAGATATCCATCAGGAAAACCTGCGCGACACAGAACCCGATGCAATCCTGGAATATTTGAGATGGAAGACTTCCGATAAGCCAAAACTCGAGTTCCTCATCCGGGCGATGCAAAAGAGTTCTCCCTATATGCCGCGAGGCGGATATATGCGGACGGCGCCTCATCCACTCATCAAGGCGTTTTGTGCGTGGCTGGAGAACCAGCAAGAACCGTTGCATTACGATACCGGCGAACAATCCGGCAGGCGTGAGATCATTCTCGCTTCAGGCGGGATTCACGAAACGTTGCGAGTCATACTGCTTGCCCTGTCATCCTACCTGGAGATTACACCCGCTCGCATTCTGTGCTACCGCTTCGAACTCCTGCCGCAATTGAAAGCCATCCCTAATCTTCTATTTGAAGATCTTGCCGCCGAGGATCGAGCGGCACGCGAGCAGATCGAACAATTCCTGATTCATCAGCCTGAAATTCCAACGTTTGTATTAATCGGCGGCCCATTGGGGGAAGAGACGCGAGGAAAACTACGCCTTCTGAGCGTTAAGTATCCGCTGTTTTTTATCGAAGCCAACAACGCTCCCAATCACCTCTCTCTTGCCCGTGAAGCGAAATTAGTACAGCGCGTCATCCGATTACTCAATCCGGCGATCTTTGCGCAACGACTGAACACACTCTCCACTGTGTTCATCGCAGGCAATGCTGATTTTCTTAATGTGATCGAGAACGTTCATTTCAACCTAAAAGGAACTCCTTCCGCATCCGAAGTCGAGCTTCTGACTTTTCTTATAGACCAAAAAATGACCAAGCTTCCAACTGAGACTCCTGCGGAGGTGCCTCAGGTCAGGCCCTCGTTCGAGGGCCTGGCATTGGGGCTCACTACGGAAACGGTTCTACCGCAACTAGCCGAACAAGTAGAGCAACATCTCGAAGAATTGCTAAACGATCATGTCAAGACGCTCGCCCATTCCCTGACAAACCTGCAAGAGAAAACTGCCGTATTTAATCACCGCCTGCAGAATGCATGGAAAGACGGCATTTCAGACGAATTCTCGACCATCGAAGCAAAAGAACTTATTGACTTGCTGGTTAAAAATCTGCATGACCCTGCCTGGTGTCAGGCGCTCCAACGCAGTTTCCTCAGCGCTTTTGCAAGGCATCAGCCGCAATACAAGCCTGAAGCCTGCCAGGTTGCCAGCGGTTCATCCCGCACAGCGCTGGGAATCATCGGTTTCCATTGCGGAATCAGCGAAGTGGTCATCCCGGATTTAAGTTGGTCGTACGAACAATGTTTTCCCAAAGTCCATGCTGTGCCATTAACAGCTTCGTTGGGGCTTGATGTAAACGCCATCATTGAAAAAGTGGAGGAACTTTGCCGCCGCGATTCTTCCTGGCCCGAGCGAGGAGCAGTTGCGATCAATAATCCTCACAACGGAACAGGCCGAGTCTTCGGCGAAGACGGTCTCCGCACGCTGATCAGTTACTGCCTGCAACACAACATTTTTATCATTGACGATCTTGCTTACCAAAATATGGCGCCGGTTGACGGTCTGCCAGAAATTAAAACTGTTCGGCAGATTGCATCCGAATTGGTTCAACTTGGCGTCATCGGCGAGATGGAAGCGGATCGGGTCATCACGGTTCATTCCATGTCCAAGACCGATTGTCTGGCCGGAGCCAGGATGGCGGTTATCGAGATTCGCGACCAGCAACTATCGCAACGCTTTGAAGCATTGAATTCCCAAATTCAGCCGAATCTTGCCGCCATCTTTATCTGTTATTTGTTCTACCGCAATTCAATCGACGCAGCCCGAACTTACTGGCAACTGCGCAACACAATTTTCCGCGAACGGACTCAGGCTTTATTGACCGCTGTAGAAAACCTGCCCGCGGAGCGCAATCCCTTCGGCTTGACCATCATCCCGCCGACGGGCAGTATGTATCCTTTACTGCGCATCGGACATTTGCCCGCCGGCTTATCTTTGGACTGGCTGGCTTCCTCTTTGGCACGACGCGGGATAGGTTTGCTGCCGCTGGCAACTTTTGCGCGCACCGAAAAAGGATATGAAACCGGCAGGACAACCTTTCGCCTGACGCTGGGCGGCGTGGATAATGCAGAGATTCTGCTGGCAAAGACTCGCCGCTTGCTGATCGATTTGAATCGCCTCATCGCCGAAGAGGAGTCCCGTTACAACCGCAAGCAACTGCCATTCCGAAATCAAGCCGGCACGAACGGCCACAGCCGATCAAGTGAACTTTCACATTCCTGGAACGGAATCACAAAGCAGGTTCTGCATCATTGCCAGAGCAATCGCTTCGTTCTCCAGCGCTTGGAACTTCAACCATTAGACAGCCAGTCTCTATATCGTGAATTCATACAACATTACCTTCCAGAGCGGCTGGATGTATTTCGCACCCGCCTGCTTGACCGTGCGCTTATCAGCGATGAACTAATGAGACAGGCAGTCAATGATGGCGGTGCCCACCTTGCCGAGCGGTTGGACCGGGAATTCATGAAAGATTCTCTCCAGCGACGCCAGGAACTGTTTCAGTTACGTTCCTATGACCGCACTGTTCATCCAACGCAAATGTACTCACTGCGGGCAGAACTGTCGCTTGATACAATCGTAAAAGCCCTGATCTATCGAGAGCGAATTGATCCATCCGCGGTCGAAAAAGCGGCTCAGGAACTGTGGCAGGAATATTTGGGCCGCAATGTGGCAATCACCTCGCAGGATGAAGCGGATGAAATCTTACTGGACCTGGCCTCGTTGGTCGAAGGGGAGAAACACGCCGAGCTGTTTACAGACGCGACCTTGTCGCCGTTCCTATCGTTCTGGAGCGATTGGGATGGAAGCAACCGGCCTTCAGGTCAGGGGCATCGTTTGATCGCCGCGGTCGTGATGGAAAATGTTCGAAGCATGCGCCGCATCCTCAACCTGTTGCGTCAAGCCGATCCAAACGCAGATGTGAATCCAGAACTGATATCCGAACTCAACTCGCTTCCGCAGCGGAATCAACGCTTTACCCAAATCCTTAATACCATCACGCTTTTGACTCATCAGTTGGAACAACGCTATCGGGGAACCTTACCATTTTCCGTGGAGGCCACGCCTTTGCAAAGCTTGGCCGCCCGCTTGCATCTTCGCCGCGATCCGGTTCAAATTTTATTGCAGCACAATGACCGCTATGAACGAAGAATGCTGGAACTCCGCCAAGAGCGCCGCGCCATGCTGGAATATTACCTCGCGTTGAACAAAAAATTAAGGAAGCAACTACACGCTTTGATTCCCGCCATTCAGACGAATCTTGTTTCGGAACCTCTGCTCCGCGAAGCGGTGGGCTACCGCGATATTTTGCAACGTACGGTGATCACACCGCGCATCCATCAAGGCATGATTACCGCGCGCGACTCCTTTGCAATTGATACAACCGTATTTAACATGCACGAGATCAATGCCATCGCCGAAAAATATGGCAACCCGGGCCTGGCGCTGGCAATGCAGATCAGCCTTTCATCAAAACCGGAGGCACTGATTTCGCTTGACCGGAAGATGCACATTCAGCGGGAACAGACTCGCAGGGAACATGTATCGGTCGAACTTCCCCCGGTCTGGCTGATTCCTCTATTCGAGGATATTGACTCAGTCAAAAATATCCGAGCTTATCTCGACCGGATTTGGGATTATGCCGCGCAAAGCCGCCAAACAGCCCAAGCGCCGCAGGATCGGTTTGCCGAAATCATCGCGGAAGTTTTCATTGCCGGATCTGATTTAAGTCAGCAGGCGAGTCAGGCAACCGCGTCTTTCAGATACTTCAAAGCCAAATATGACATTCAATCTTGGCTGGCCGAGCACCAACTGGCAGAAGTTGTACGCGTCAAATTGGGCAGCGGCGAGCCGATGCAGCGCCAGGGAGGATATTATTCTCGTGTCGCTGGGCGCGCCGCTTTCCCGAACTCTGAGGATAGCCGCCGTCGGTTTTCCAGCAGCCTTCCCGCAGCCGCNNGCCGCGCGAAAAAGCACAGCCTACGCAGTCACTCCGTTGCAGGGAGTTTTCCTTGGCGGAGATTTGAGAACTTTCCAAAGCAACTTATCAGAACAACTCCGTGCTTTGCCGGCGCACGAGTTTGTCAACCTGCTCTATCATGTGCGCGAATCACAACAGCGTCATCGCAGAGATTTGATCCGAGCCGCCGAGACCATTGCCGAGAGTCGTTTGGGTGCGCGACGCTCGAGCATGCAAGAACTGGAACGTTTAACGGTTGGAACGAGCGAAGCGCTTTATGAGGAATTCCTGAAAGAGCTGACGGATAATTTCCGCCAAATTCTCTACGGCCGCGAAGAAGATGTCGTTGGAATTCATATCATCTCCTACTTTATCGGAAGATCCATTCCTCAGTTGCGGGACCGCCCCACTTCCCGCCCCACATCTGCCACCGGCACCGAACGCGGACAACAAATACTAGCCGGCATCGCCGAGATCATTCCTCTGGCGAAACAAGGAAGCCTGTTACGAGCCATTTCACATAATCAGGCGCAAACAGTTGTGCTTGGCATCAACCAACTTACATCGGGCTTGTTCCGCGCCGTGGAACGCTTCGCACAAAAATCCTTCGTCGAAGCGGAACGCGAACGGATGATCACAGAACGCCTGTTGCCGCACT
>PLNY01000064.1 GCA_003141915.1 Anaerolineae bacterium
ACGCGATTTCCCCCTTGGCCAGCCCTGTGAAATAAATCAGCGCATAGATTTGCAGCAGCCAAAGAAAATCTATTTCACGGGGCCAGCCCCGTGAAATAATTCATCGCACTGATTCGCAGCAGCCAGAGAGAAGCTATTTCACGGGGCCAGCTTGGGCGCGAACCCCTGCAAACCGATGTCGGGAAAACCGACCGTCGCCACCGTGCCGCCCAGAGCCACCGTGCGACTGGCGGCAATGGGTAATGAAGATAATTTCCCGCCCGCTTACTGTGAAGCAGTATAAAATCGCTGTGAGTATTGGTTAAACTTTGTGTCAGTGAATCTCCAATTTCCATTGGCGTCAGTTGAATTGGTAATGACTGGCTGCCAAGTTATGGGTAAATTAAGACTCGTTGCAGCATATAAAACGTAACGACAATTAGGGGCACCATTAAATTGCAACGCCACACCCGAACTGCTGGTTGAAGCAGAGAACTTCTGCGCGGGCAGGATCAACTGTCCGACTGAAATTCCACCACCATTGAATCCCGCAAATAATTTGGTTCCATCAGCCGATGCAGCCATTGCCCTTACATACGTTGGAAAGGAATTGCTTGTCCACGTTAAACCTGAATTCGTTGAGAAGTAGATGTTGCCCGAATAAGAGCAGGCAGCCAATTTAGTTCCATCCGTTGATGATGTAACTGCCGACCAAAAAGTGTTGCTTGGAGCACCGGTTGGGGTCCAGTTAAGTCCAGAATTTGTCGAGGTGTAAATGCGTCCGATTGAATAATCGTTGCAGGCAACCAATTTCGTTCCATCGGATGATGAAGCGATTGCAGACCATTGATTGCTTGGGGCGCTTGTAAGAGACCATGAACTTCCCGTGTTTGTGGACGTGTAGATTTGAATAACATCAGTCGCGACTAGCTTCTTTCCATCGGCGGAACACACAACTGTTTTCCAGTAGCCACGTTGATTTGGGGCAATTGGTGCAAAGAACCAGGTTAAGTCATAATTCGTTGAAATTGCAATTACGTAATGGCCGGCAACCATTGTTTTTGACCCATCGGACGAAGAGGCGATTGAATTCCAATTCTGCCAAAGGTAAGTGCCCGGCTCACTAGGTTCGCTCGCCTGGAACCAAGTGTAAGCGGCACCAGCGGCTTCCGAATAGTAAATGTATCCAGAATTTGTAGTTGAATAGGTCGTCCACCCACCCAAAACGAGATCTTTACCATCGGATGAAGACGCAATGCAGTTCAATGCGCCGTAAATCCAAGGATTTGGGGTATATGGCGTTGGAACTCTCGTCCAGGTGAGTCCAGTGTTAGTAGAAGTGTAAACACAGATTGCGCCTAGCGTCGTCCCATCTTCGCCACACGCTGCTAATTTGGTTCCATCTGTTGATGAGGTGATGCCCGAACAGACAAGATTGTTCGGGGCACTGGTCTGTGTCCAAACGAATGTTTGCCCAAAAACCGACTCTGGACAAACAGCCACAACGACGAGCAGCAAAAAGCCCGTTGCGCACCATTTCATTTTCATGCCGCCAGCATATACAGTTTCAAGTTCCTGACAAGATTCGACTGCTACCAAACTAAAAGCATTAATCTGCTAGTTTGTCGCCCGAATTCAAGACGGTGATCAGCTCCCTTTCAACCGCGTTGAGCCAATCAAAAAATTCCTGCAAATCTTTCTTGGCCAAAAGCACAGCAATGCGCCACGGCTCTTTGGGATGAGCAAGCGCATTGCGCAAATTAACAATTTGATCAACACGCTTTTTCTCGATTACTTCAACCGGCCTTCCTTTGAAATTATTCCGGCGTTCAGTAAAAACGTTGTCAAGCGAGGGCAAACGAGATTTTGTCTGTCCGCAACTCGTAATGATTTTCAGCAAGTCCCCAAAATAAATATTTTCAAGAATCTCACTCGCACTGACTTCCCGTTGCGAGGATTCCCTTTTTCTAATTCCGCATGCAATTCTCTTAATCTTATCCTTTTTTAGCTTGCTGACCGCCAGTTCCGGCGCGCGTTGAACGATTTTGACCATAGTTTGTTCAACGGAAAGAAGCATCGAAAACAAGCACGCTCTAAAAGGAGTCGAAAGCAAATCCTGGTAGGAAAATGCTCCGACAATGATGTTTCCTTTTATTACCAAAAAGCAGTATGGCGATTGACCATTGAATAATTTCATCGTTTCAAGCAATGGCGTTTCTGCCGTGATGAGCGAATGGACATTTACACTGTGCATACAAGTTTCAACCTTTTCTTGCCGTTCTGGGCCAGCAGCCACCAAATCTGAAAAATCAAGCCAGCCAACCACCTGTCCCTGTCGTTCGATCAATGAAATATATTCCAATGGATCAGAAGGTATGGCCTCGCGGCATAACGATTCCCAATTAGAAAAGACATCAGATATTTTTTCCTCGGAGTCGTAATGCGTCAACTTCGGGCTGTATACATCGCCAACGGTCACAAGCGATGCCATCCTTGATAAAATATTTTGGCTTCCGAACATAAAAGTTCTATTTAGCACAGTTCAATCTATATGCTTATCCCGTTGACTCC
>PLNY01000482.1 GCA_003141915.1 Anaerolineae bacterium
ATGTTCTGCTTGCCAAATTTGGCGACAAGGTGAAAGAGAATGTCTCTCTTGCGCCATATACATCCGCGCGCATTGGCGGCCCGGCGGATTATTTGATAACCGCAAACTCATCCGATGAATTGGCTGAGATCATGAAAATAATTTGGCAGGAGTATTTGCCTTATTTCATTCTCGGCGGCGGATCGAATGTATTGGTCAGCGATAAGGGCGTCCGCGGGATAACGGTACTGAATCGAGCGAAGGCAGTCCGCTTTGAAAACGGAAGTCAGCCCAAGGTCTGGGCTGAATCGGGAGTCGTGTTCAGCAATCTTGCTAATCGCTGCGCGTCGAAAGGTTTCTCTGGACTCGAATGGGCGGCAACGGTTCCGGGCACAATCGGCGGCGCTGTATATGGAAATGCTGGTGCATTCGAAGGCAACATGGCTGGCAATTTGATTTGGGCCGAGATATTAACCGAAGCGAGTCGCGAACGATGGTCTGTTGAAGAAATGTCTTATAGTTATCGGTCAAGCGTGTTGAAGCGCGGCAATATAAAAGCAATCGTTCTTGCCGCTGAATTGAGTTTAAAAAACGCGACAAAAGAGGAAGTGTCTGCTAAAATCGGACTATTCAGCGAACGCCGCAAGTCCACACAACCGCCGGGCGCAAGCATGGGTTCGATGTTCAAGAATCCGCAGGGCGATTATGCAGGACGATTGATCGAATCCGCGGGATTGAAAGGAACTCGCATCGGCAACGCTGAGATCAGCACGGTGCATGGAAATTTTTTCGTCAACCACGGCAAGACGAAAGCTGCCGATATTCGCGCGTTGATTGAATTAGCGCAAAGAACCGTCCAAGGAAAGTTTGGTGTTGCATTGGAACTGGAAATTGAATTAGTTGGTGAATGGTGAGCATCGGATGATGAAGAAGAAACTCCACGTGGCAGTGGTATTCGGCGGACGCTCGGGCGAACACGAGGTCTCGCTGATGTCTGCGCGGTCGGTATTATCGGTGCTCGATCCGTCAAAGTATGAAGTGACTCAAATCGGAATCACGCGCGAAGGCAAATGGCTGACAGGCGAGGACGTAATTGATAAATTTGAAAGCAGCAAGGTCGAAGGGCTTGAACCGGTTATCATTTCACCTGATCCATCCGAAGCAGGCATCTTTGTTTTGAGAGACAAGCAATTGATTAAACTCGCCGAAGTAGATGTTTATTTTCCGCTCCTGCATGGAACGTTCGGAGAAGATGGAACGATTCAGGGTCTGTTCGAAATGGCGGATGTGGCTTATGTGGGCGCGGGCGTAGTTGGTTCCGCCGTCGGCATGGACAAAGGTATCTTCAAAGATGTAATGAGGATTAATCATATTCCAAGCGTGGAATCGGTCATTGTGTTGCGTTCCGAGATCGAAAAGGATATGAACGCCATCATCGAGAAAGCAGAGAAAGTCAGCGCGTACCCACTCTTCACCAAGCCTGCCAATCTTGGTTCATCGGTCGGCGTGACGAAGTGCCGCACGCGTGCAGACTTGCAGGAAGGATTGATGGAAGCCGCGCTCTACGATCGACGCGTGCTGATCGAACGCGGCGTGGCGAACGCGCGCGAAATCGAAGTCAGCGTACTGGGTAACGACGATCCACGCGCTTCCGTTCCCGGCGAAGTTTTGCCGAGCCGCGAATTTTATTCCTATGAATCAAAATATATTGATGGGACATCCGGTTTGCTCATCCCCGCTCCCCTGCCCGCCGAGATGACGGCTCGCATCCAAGATTTAGCCGTGCGCGCCTACAAAGCCATTGATGCCGCGGGCATGGCACGCGTGGATTTCTTCCTCGATAAAGATTCTGGTGAAGTCTATCTCAACGAACTCAATACCATCCCCGGATTCACCAAAATCAGCATGTATCCAAAGTTATGGGAAGCCAGCGGCATGAAGTACGCCGAACTGGTGGATCGTTTAATCGAGCTTGCGATACAGCGCAAAGCAGAACGCGACCGCACATCACACAGCTATCGGAGTCAGGCATGAGCGAAAAGAGTTCATCGAATCGCGCTGAACTGGTCCGGTTACGTCGCCGCGAGCAATCGCAAAAGCGGGTTGTAAAATCATCGCAACAGGCTACGCGCCCATTGCCGGCCATCACTTCACGGAAAAGCATTGAGCGTGCCGCGCCTCGATCTGCCAACAAATCAAAGACGCGGCGGCGCTATCAAGCCGCGCTCTCCATGCCGGGCATTCAAATCCATATGCCGGCAATTACCCTGCCGCGCTTCGAAGTCGGCTGGCGTCTATTATCATTTTTCATTTCACTCTTGTTGGGCGCGGCCCTTTATCTTGCCTGGACTTTGCCAATGTTCCGCGCCACGGCCGCGCAAGTTACCGGCTATCAACGAATCCAACCAGATGAGATCAACGCAGTTTTGGATTCTGCCGGCCAACCCATCTTTACACTGCTTCCATCTGATCTGGAGAAACGCATCCGGCGCAACTACCCGGAGCTGGCTTCCGCCAAAGTGACTTTATCTTTGCCGAATGTTGTTTCCGTTAACGTCGTCGAACGACAGCCGGTCATCTTATGGCAACAGAACGGCGCGTACACCTGGATTGACGAAAACGGGGTTGCGTTTCACCCGCGCGGCTCGCAGGGTGCGGATAAATTGATCAGCGTGAATGCGCTCGCGACGCCGCCGCCCGGCCAGCCGTCCGCGGATGATGCGTTGGCTCCCACACCTTACGTTTCCGATGACATGGTCAAAGCGATCCAGATTCTGGCGCCGAACGTTCCATCCGGTTCAACGCTCACCTTTGATCCGCATAATGGATTAGGCTGGTCCGACAGCCGCGGCTGGCAGGCTTATTTTGGCAGCGACGCAAAAGATATGACGGTGAGATTGCGCGTCTATCAAACGCTGGTAAATTCATTGCTCCAGCGCGGCATCTATCCGGTTTTCATCAGCGTTCAATATCCGAACGCACCATACTATCGTTTGAGTCAGTAATTATGGAAGAGATTGTTGTAGGCATTGATGTCGGCACAACCAAAGTATGCACCCTCGTCGGACGCGTCGAGGATGTGAATTCAATCCGCATCCTCGGTGTGGGCATCGAACCGTCGGACGGAATCCGCAAAGGCGTGATTGTTGACCTGGCCGCGGCAACGCAGGCGATTACACATTCCGTGGAACGCGCCGAACAAACATCGGGACTTGAGATTGAATCTGCGCTGGTCAGCCTGGCAGGCGCGCATGTATCGTCCGTGAACAGCCGAGGCGCGACCGCCATTCCCGGCGGAGTCATTGATGCGGTGGATATGGCACATGCATTGGATCAGGCGCGAGCCATCGCGATTCCGCACGACCGCGAGATCGTTCATGTCATCCAGCGCGGATTCAACGTGGATGGACAGGACGGCATCCGCACGCCGGTTGGAATGCACGGCTATCGTCTCGAGGTGGAGACGCATATCATCACCGCCGCCGCGGCGACAGTGGATAATCTGCGTCAATGTATCGGTTCAGCCGGGGTTGAGATTCAAGGCTTTGTATTGAATCCGCTTGCTTCCGCCGAAGTGGTATTGACCGAACAGGAACGACAAATGGGCGTGGCGGTTTGCGATATCGGCGGCGGAACAACAGACCTGGCGATTTATGTGGACGGCAATGTTTGGCATACGATGGTACTCGCCGTTGGAGGCAATCACATCACGCAGGATATCGCACATGGCTTGCGCCTGCCGGTCACGCAAGCCGAGGAAGTCAAAAAGCAACAAGGACACGCGGTGCGGTCGGAAATCGGCGCGGAGGAGTATTTCAGCATCCGTCCATTCGGTGAAGATCATTCCGTGCAAATCAATCGTCAGGATTTGGCTCACATCATCGAAGCGCGCACGAGTGAAATATTTGCATTGATCATGCAGGAGATCAAACGCTCCGGATATGACGGCCTGCTCCCCGCCGGTATGGTCCTGACCGGAGGCACGAGCGCATTGCCCGGCATCCAACGCGTGGCAAGTGAAGTGCTGAATATGCACGTCCACACCGCGCAGCCGGAGAATCTTAAAGGTCTTGTAGATCGTTTGAATTCGCCCGCCTATGCAACCAGCGTTGGATTATTGCATTGGGCATTGACCATGCGCGAACATGAATTAGCGCCAAGCAGGCGAGGGAAACGCCCTCGTTCAAAAGGAGAAAATAATGTGAATCTGGATAAGGCTAAAGACTGGATAAAAAGGCTACTACCTTAATAAATGAAGAAGGTGGCATTTTTGCCCTCCTCAAATCTCGAACGTGATGTTAAAATCATGTCATATTCTTCATGCCAAAATCATTATTAACGATAAACACGAAACCATGGAGGAACCAATGGACCCGACCAAGAAACATCAACCTGTTGAAACCTTTGCGCGCATCAAAGTGATCGGCGTGGGCGGCGGCGGACAGAACGCCGTCAACCGCATGATCGAGGAAGGAATCGAAGGCGTGGAATTCATCACCGCCAATACCGACGCGCAAGCGCTGACGCTTTCCAAGGCGCCGATCCGCGTCCGCCTTGGCGATAAGCTCACGCGCGGACTCGGCGCGGGCGGCGATCCCGAAATTGGACGCAAAGCCGCGGAAGAATCTTCCGACGAACTTTATAACGTGCTCAAAGGCGCAGATATGGTCTTTGTCACTGCCGGCATGGGCGGCGGAACCGGCACCGGCGCCGCGCCTGTCATCGCCCTGGTTGCAAAAGAATGCAGCGCGCTTACCATTGGCGTTGTAACTCGTCCCTTCACGTTTGAAGGAGGACGACGTTCGCAAGCCGCAGAAGCCGGTATCATGAAGATGAAGGAACACGCGCATACCCTTATCTCCATCCCGAATGACCGCCTGCTTCAGATTGCCGATAAGAAGTCAAGCCTGCAGGCCGCCTTCCGCATTGCGGATGAAGTTTTGCATCAAGGCATTCAAGGCATCTCCGAATTGATCACCATCCCCGGTTTGATCAACCTCGACTTTGCCGATGTGCGCACCATCATGTCCGAAGGCGGCGCGGCCCTCATGGCAGTCGGTCACGGCACCGGCGAAGACCGCGCCAAGATCGCCGCCGAACAAGCGATATCGAGTCAACTGCTCGACATCACCATTGACGGTGCACGCGGCGTGCTGTTCAACGTTACCGGCGGCCCGAACATATCTCTCTTCGAAGTCAACCAGGCCGCAGCCATCATTCGCGAGACGGCGCATCCGGATGTCAACCTGATCTTCGGCGCGGTCATCGATCCGGATATGGGCGATGAGATTCGCGTCACGGTCATCGCGACCGGCTTTGAACGAAGCGGCGTGCCGCGACGCGCTCTCGAACGCCTCACCACGCGGACCGAGAAGCCGGCCAGCCTCCCGACGCATTTTACTCGTCCCACTGAATCCGTCAGTGTCGGCGCGGAACTCAAGCCACTTCCAGAATCCAAACCTGCGCCCTCTTCGCCGAGCACCTACGGCAGTGACGATTTGGATATTCCAACATTCCTGCGCAATCGGCGATAAAAGAAAATTGGTCGGGTTCCCAAATACGGGTAGGGACACAGCGTTGCTGTGTCCCTATTTATGTTAAAATACAGAAGATGAAATCAAAGTTGCCATTCTCCCAAGATCATCCATCTTATCAACTGCATCGCAAGCAAATGTGGACGCAAATCCTGCTCCCCATTTTGCTGACCGTCCTTGTATTCATCGCTGTGATTGTCATTACCAGCATCGCTACCTTCCGCGATAACGGCGACGTCGAGCGTTGGGCGGCGATTTCAACGATCTGGCTGGTCATACCGGTCATGATCGCAGGCTTGATACTTCTTGCTATTCTACTTGCAATCATCTATTTATTAGCGCGGCTGATCGGCATAATCCCGCCTTATTCAGATCAGGCGCAAAGATTCGTCTTTCAAATCGAAGGTTATGTCAAACGCAGCACGGAAATGATCGTCAGGCCGGCATTGTTTGTTGATCTCATCAAACTGCAAATTAAGAAATATATGGAACGCAGATAAGAAAGGACTCGTATCATGAATAAGGGACGAACTTTATTATTTGGTGCGCTGATTGGCGCAACAACCGGATTGGTGGCAGCCATGCTCCTCAATCGCCGTGCGGAAAAAAGTGAACGCGAAACCGCCATCACCGCCGGTGAAGGCTTGAAGCTGGGCGTGATGGTGCTTGGATTGTTACGAGCCATCGGTTCGCTGGCAGATGATAAGTAAGGTCGCACGATGAGCATTTGCGCGTCCAATGAGTTATCCCAACTATTCCTATGCACCAGTTTTAATTGCAAGCTTGATCCGCGACGGTATTCTTTGCCATCGCCGCGTTTTTAGAGACGATGCACGTCTCTGCATTGAACGGCTAAATCCTCCGCTCCGAGTTCTGGGAAAAGAATATATTCCGCAGACAGGTCCCTGCGTATTGACCATGAATCATTACACGCGGGCTGGCTTTCATATCTGGTGGGGAGCCATGGCGATATCGCCTTTAATATGCTCTCCTGTTCATTGGGTGATCGCAGGCGAATGGACTGCGTCGGGGAAATGGTATGAACCGATTAAGGGAGCTGTATCGCGTTTCGCGGCAAATCGGATCGCCCGCGTTTATGGATTCACGACCATGCCTCCCATGCCGCCGCGTCCGCGCGATGTGAAAGCGCGTGCCGCCTCAGTGCTCGCAGTGTTAAAGTATGTGAAGCAAACCAAAGACGCGATGATTGGTTTCGCCCCCGAGGGCGGAGATCAGATCGAAGAGAAATTGATGATGCCCGCTTCCGGGGTTGGACGATTCGGTTTGCTGCTGGCCGCCCAAGGTCTGAGATTTGCACCGGTCGGCGTTTACGAATCAGATGGCGAATTCTGTCTTCATTTTGGTGAAGCCTATGATCTGTGTGTTGAGCGCCATGGTTCATCCGATGAAAAAGATAGAGAAGCAGCGCGAATTATGATGAAGCACATTGCTCCCCTACTTCCATCACACTTAAGAGGAGAATTTGCTTGAAGAAGCCTGTCTCGATTTTGAAAATGCTCGTGGTGAATACCTATTGGGTGGGATTATCGTTTATGTGGAATGGATTGCATGGAATCATCCTGCCGGCGGTCATTGCCAACATTGTGCCTGGCAATGAAAAGAACACATATCTCGGATTGCTCACATCCGTTGGGTTGGTGATTGCAGTGATCGTCCAGCCAATCTCCGGTGCGTTGACTGACCGTTGGGCGTCGCGTTGGGGACGACGCCGTCCCTGGATCACGTTTGGAACGTTGTTTAATTTTCTATTCCTTGCCGTCATTGGCTGGGCAGGCGGATTGACCTGGATCTTT
Organism: Anaerolineae bacterium; assembly: GCA_003141915.1. Taxonomy (GTDB): domain Bacteria; phylum Chloroflexota; class Anaerolineae; order Anaerolineales; family Villigracilaceae; genus Fen-1038. Next base: position 7,328 of record PLNY01000482.1, read on the forward strand.
ATCGGCTATCTTGGACTGCAACTGAGTTCAAACATTGCGCAGGGTCCAGTGCAGGGATTGATGCCGGACATGGTTCCTCAAGAGCAATTGGCCCAAGCCAGCGGAATCAAGATTTTTATTGACATGGGCAGCGCTGCTGCGGCCGTGATCGTCACAGGAATTTTGCTTGGCTCCAAAGCCCAATATTCCGGTTTGGTCATGGCGTTGATTATTGGCATCATGCTCATCAGCGCGGCGACCACAATTTTGGGAACTCCTGAACAACCTTCCACGCGCGCGAATATCAATCCGTGGAAAGAAATGCTGAATTCATTTCAAATTGATTTCCACGCAAACACATCATATTGGTGGCTCATTGGTCAACGCTTTGTATTTCTGCTGGGCGTTTATGGCATTCAAGCCTTCGCACAAAATTATCTGCGGGATGTGCTCAACGTGGCCAATCCGCCGCGCGACACCGGCATTTTGTTAGGCACTGTGACTCTTTCTTTGATCCTCTTTGCCGCGGCGAGCGGATGGCTGATCCATCGTTGGGGCATGAGACGCGTACTGATCTTCGCAACTATGATTACGGCAATCGGATCCGTTTTAC
>PLNY01000016.1 GCA_003141915.1 Anaerolineae bacterium
AGCGTGGTCGTCCCTGGCCAACCTGAATGACATGCAATTTGACATTTACCAGCTTGTGCAAGAACTCACGGTTTAACACATCTGCGTTTTCAATATCCGGCCCCACCTTGCCTCGCAAAACTCCATCTTGATCGCGGAGTTTGAACTCGAATGTCCGTCCTTTTGGTAAAACTCCTTGAAATTCGCCCGTAAAAGCATCGTCTGATTCTTTGATATTATTGGATGTCAAGCGCTCTACCGAGGTGCGCACTTGTTCAATTCCAGAGAATCTGAAAAAAGTATCCTTGAATTCCAAACCACACCACGCTTCCTGTTCAGAAATGTATCCCAAAAATTCAGCAGCCTTCTTGACGGCTCGCGGGTGAATTTCCTCGACCAATTCAGCAATATCGTCATCGCTTCCTTCGGCTGCTACATGGAAAAGCTTTTCGAGCTTTTGCATCGCATCCTCTGGTCGGTTCGGCACCGGGAAAAGTGCGGTTTGTTCTGACGGTTCCTCCGATTCAACTTTGGGCAGTTCAAACTCAAATCCAAATGAGCCGATGGCGGTTCCGGTGATCAAAAGCTGGTTCTTTTGTTTGTCCGGAATTGGCCCCATGTAACGCAGGTTTTCTGTGATACCAGCAACCACAGCGGAAAATGCATCTGTGAAAAAACCAGACGCCTTTGATGCAAAGTCGGCAGAAACACCATGCGACCCGAATACAGGCCGGCCTCGGAAGGTCAGCCGGGCTTTTTGTGGAGATTGCTCTGGATTGAATCCAGCAATCGCTTCCTTGGCTGATTTCAGTCGTGCTTCCAGTCCGATTCGATTGATGGCGTTTTTGGCTGGAATTTGAGTCAGGAGAGATTCCAGTTCCTTTATCTCCGAAGAAACAAAAATGTATTCGTCGTGGCTCATAGGCTCTGTTGTTCTCGTTCAATTTGATCCAACACCGCCCCGGCAATTTGGTCTTCATTTGGCGAAATGTCCACTCGCACGAAACCCTTCCACAAGCCATTCCGCCGGTGCGACCACATGCTATACCAATATGAAATCTGCTGGACGTCAGAAACCTCCAGAGCGTTTCCAATTAACATGGCATACGCATCCACGTGAAAGCGGAGTTTGCTCTGATCAGGGTAAAAGAGATCAGGATTTTGCGCGACAAATGTTTGCTCATCTGTGATTCCTGCGGGCAGATTGAAAAATGTGACAACATCCACATCACTCGGCGGCAGATTCAGAAGCACTTCCTTATGTTCCATGAAACTGCCGTCAAGCCATTGGAAGCCGTCTGTGATACCGACGCGCGTCAGTTCATTGCGATAAGCCAATAACCCGCGCAGAATGACAATGCGGTCGGGCGAGGTAGCGAACCGTTGCACGACCTCTGAAAGCGAAGCTGAATAAGGCGAACGGTCAGGGCTGTGCTCCGGCTGGCCGGGGCGCACCGGCGGCAAAACGGCAGAACTGTTCCAGGCGGGGATCATTGTTTTATTGTTTTACTTTAGCATTGTTGTGGATTTCCACGGTTTTACAATAATTTTGTTTGGGTTTCCGGCACGCGCAACTCGCCCGACAGCAGCTTCGGCAGCAGCGCGTCGCGCAGCGCGGCGAGCGTGCGAGATTCGGCACGGTTAGCGTCTATTTTTTTGAGTAGGGCATTTATCGGTTGAAAAAGACTGCCAAATGTTTCCTTTGGTGGCAGAATTATCGTTGCTCGCGATAGCATTCCAAGACTCAGATTTGCCTGAACTGCGTGAACAATGTTGCTGTGTAACTCTTCCTGAAAAGCGGTCTGCTTCATCGAGAGAAGCAGAAAGCTCGATGGCACTTCCAACTTTGGGCGGATGATAGCAACTGCTTGGTTGCAATTTACAGGAAGCAAATCATCTCTAACAATACTCATTCGTCCAATCGTCCCGGCGATTGTATAAACCACATCTCCAGCTTTAAGAACTGAGCGTTTCAAAACTCCGGTGTGAACAGATTCGGGAATCTTAGTTAATTTTTCGTCGAGAATGACTCCATCCTCTGCGATTGCATTCACGCGTAGAAAATTAATCTGTGCGTCGGAAATGGGGGCGCTCGCAACATCCTCTTGCGTTGGCGTTGTTCCCTTCGTGATGAGTTCTGTGACTTCCGCCAATGATTTAGTTTCCCAGCCTTTGGGGAGGGCTGATTGGGTGGCGTCCACGAACCAGGATTTGAACAGGCTCTGGGCCAGCGCCTCCAGCGTCTCGTTCATCCGCCNNGTCGTCCAGCGAACCCAACACCGCAGCAATGGCGCGCTGTTCGGTGAAGGAAGGGGCTTTGATTTCAAAGCTTTCAATCATTCCTTTCGTCAAGGCATTGCGTGTTGCCCCAGCACCAGCCAAGCCCAGCATGTGTGCCTGCGTTTGCGGATGAATTAAAAAGTAATGAAGAAATCTGGCATCAAGTGTTCCCTGCTTTGGTCGGATAATTGCAACGTGCTGGTTGACGCGAGCGGGCAGAATCTTTTCGGGAACTTGGCAAACGCGCGCAACGGAATCACCGGTGATGTTTAGCAAAACGTCACCCGGCAGAACATTTACATTTTCCAATTCTCGCGCGTGCTTGTCGCCGATAAATGCCAAGCCATCACGCTTGAATCCGTCGTTGTAAATATTCTGGCTACGAATCAGAGAAATGCCTGTTGCCTGATAAACTTCACTNNCTCACTTCCGGCCTCCTTTCCCGGCGTTGGCGGCGGGCCGGGCGGCGGACGCCGCCGCATGTGCGCCCGCCAGCGCATAGGCCATTCCATGGGACGGATGGGGCGCAGGCGACGGATACGCAGGCGGCGGATTTGCCGGCGACGGACGCGACCGAGGCGACGGATTGGCATCGGTCGCCTGGGTTGCATC
>PLNY01000215.1 GCA_003141915.1 Anaerolineae bacterium
CGCATCGGATGTAAAGACGCCGTCGCGGCGCAAGACTATCAAATGATAGATCAATACGACCATGAATAAAAAGAGTAGTTGCAAGTCATTGAGAATCGTGGACAGGAATGAGCTGTCGGTCTGCCCGGTAAACAAAGCCTTGAATAATTGAAAGACGAATGCCACCGCCGCAGACATTCCGCCGATGACGCCCGCAAATAATGCCAAATATAAATATGCCTTGCGGATATTCGAGCGCCGAGCATAGTCGCCGATGTCATTCTTCATCATGGCTTGGGCTTCCATGGGAATCCAGGTTGCCAGCCAAAGCGGAAGCCATGCAACGATCAATGATATGGCAATAGCTAACTCCGAGCGAAAAGTATCGCTCATGATCAGACCGCCAGTTAATATATCGATGATGAATTTAATAAGCAATGCCACGCCGGTGAATGCTGCACCCAATCCCAGGGTAGATAGGATATAGAAATACAGATGCTTCATGCCCGATTGATGAACCGCGTCGCCGATGCTTTCGATGTGGCGATTGAGCCAATAACCGTAATATGCCCACACCGCGCCAAGCGGCGCTCCGATTGAAATCGGTCCGCCGATTTGCTGCATGAAGTCGCTGATGGATATATCCGCGCCGAGCAGTTTGCTGACTACGATGTTGATGACCATCGCGGCGGTCGTCATTACCGTGATCACGCCGCCTAATGCAAGCAGATAGAGAACTCCGAGGCGTAGATTCGATTCGCGTTCCGCCGCGTCCGCTATCGAGGTCTGAACGACGCGCCATGTATAAACCCACACCGGTGTCCCAACAATTAACAATGCAATGCCATTGATCAAAGTCTCGGAAGTCAATTCGCCTAACGCGCCACTGGGTATATTGAACAAGTAATAAACCACTTGTTGCGCGCCGAAGATGGCCATGAATAAACTGTAAAGAACCCAAATGTAACGATATAAGCGGCGTGCATCGGCGAAGTTTTCTTTAACGGAAAGAGTCTTCCACTCGCTGTGCAAAACATTCCAAAAATACAGCGCAACGATTCCGTTTATTGCGATTGCGATCCAATTATCCGTGATGGTTTGACCACTTCCCAGCAAAGCGCGATCCACGCTCATACGCATGAGTTGCAGCAAGCCTCGATCAATGAACGCTAACAAGTTTTGAAAGACCGGAATCAATGTGCCGATCAAAACCGAGTAAAGAAATATTGCGCGCAAGCTGGATGATTTTTCCTCCTCATCTTTTGGTGAAACGCGTTGCGCCCACAGCCAATGAAAAAGGAATATTGGCAGACCTACGAGGATGAGCGCGAGCGCGCTTGCTAACGCTTCCGCTCCGCCTCCGACGGTTTGATCGATGATCGAACGAAGTAAATTGATCAAACCCCACAACACCACCTCGAGGCTGATCAATGCAACAGCATAAAAGTAAAGACGTCGAACGGTTTTCATGGCATTCTCCTTTTCTCATTGCGTGGTCTCGGTACGGCGGCGCTGGTCGAGTAGTGCGAAGCACATATCGAGACCCGCCGCCTACTCGACCAGCGGTTCATTGCATGGCTTATGGTTTCTGATACCAACTGTAATCCCAAAAGCTATAATCTGGCATGGACGAAATTTTCCACACGCCGTTTTGTTTGACCAATTGAGCCGCACCGTTATTGGTGTATTCCGATGAGAAGGGATCGCTGGGCGCGTTGATCATGTCCACTTCAACGGTGGCGTCATCGCCATTGACATCTGCTATGCCAATTTTGACTCCCGCATCGGATGGATTTAATTGTCCGGTTGCGAATGCGTGACGAAATTGATCGAAGGTGGGTTTATTATCTGAATCAGCAAGATAACCATAAGCCTTTGGATAATCTTTGTTGAGCAAAGCCAGTACATAGTTATGCACTACGCCATCAGGCGTACTATCGGACACATAAGTTTGATTGTTCTGGCGCGTGAAGAAAGTGGCAAGCGCAACAACGATCAATACGCCGATGCCGATGAGAATGCCGATGAGAAAACGATCTTGTTTCATAAACGCCTCCTTGCTTGATTTCATTGTATAGGTTTTGAAAAGAAAAGGCAAGCAGAGTTTTCCGCCTTTGGTATACTTGCCTTATTAGACAAAGGAGATTCTTATGACCATCTCTGCCCCTCGCTGGGACGTAAGCAATATTTATCCCTCGCTTGAATCCAAGGAGTTCAAAGCCGCGCTGGAAGATTATAAGAAGCAGGTCGCGGCGCTGGAGAAATTTTTCAAAAACAAACTGAGCAAAGCCGGTGCGAAATCAAAAGCCAAAGAGCTGGCTCCGCTGGTCGGTCAAGCGATTGACCGCATCAACAAAATCCAAACCTTATCGGCCACCATCGTTCCGTTCATCTACGCTTTTGTCACGACTAATTCACGCGACAAAACTGCGATGAAAACAATGTCGGAGTTTGAGCAAGCCAGTTTGCCGATGCGAAAACTCAGTGTCCAGTTTGAAGCGTGGGTTGGAAAGATCGCACCGAAGCTGGATAAAGTCGTCAAGGCAAATAAATCTGCCGCGGCGCATGAATTTATGTTGAAGGAATCCGCCGAGCAAAGCAAATATCTGATGAGCGATTCGGAAGAAGGGCTGGCCGCGGAAATGTCATTGAGCGGCGGTAACGCTTTTGAAAAACTTCAAGGCACGGTCACCTCGCAGCTTTCTGTGGACTTTGAGCTGGACGGCAAAACCCAGAAATTGCCCATGCCCGCGCTGATCAACTTAAGATCGCATCCCGATGAGTCGGTCCGCCATCGCGCGTACGATGCGGAGAACCAGGCTTGGGAGTCGGTCAAGGAAACTTTGGCGGCCTGCCTGAACGGGGTCAAGGGCGAAGCGAATACGTTGAATAAACGGCGCGGGCGAGATGATGCGCTTCATTCCGCTCTCGATGCGGCGCGCATCGACCGCAAGACGCTCAAAGCCATGCTGGGTGCGATGGAAGATTCGTTCCCGATGTTCCGCAAATATTTCAAAGCCAAAGCGAAAAAACTTGGAAAAGAAAAATTGGCGTGGTGGGATGTCTTTGCTCCTTTGGGCAAGACCGATAAAGTTTATTCATTCGAGGAAGCCCGCGATTTTATCCTGGAGAACTTCGGAAAGTTCTCGCCTGACCTGCGGGCATTTGCTCAACGCGCGTTCGATCATCGTTGGATCGATGCGGAACAACGCGATGGCAAGCGCGGCGGCGGATTTTGTATGGGCGTTTCGGGTGTAAAAGAGAGTCGCATTCTTGTTAATTTTGATGGCTCATTCGATCAAGTCAGTACGATCGCGCATGAACTAGGTCATGGCTTTCATAACAACTGCGCTTTTGAAGCGGGTAAGACAGAATTACAGCAACTCACGCCGATGACGTTAGCCGAAACTGCCTCCACGATGTGCGAAACGATCGTGACCGAAGCCGTGCTTGCGTCCACCAAAGATCCGCAAGAAGAGTTGGCGGTGCTCGAAGCACAGATTCAAGGTGCGGCGCAAATTGTCGTGGATATTTATTCGCGCTATTTATTTGAAAAGGAAGTCTTTGAGCGACGCTCAGAAGCGGAACTATCGGCGGATGATTTCAACGAGATCATGGAGCGAGCACAGAAGGCCGCTTACGGCGACGGACTCGATGAACGTTATCTGCAAAAGTTCATGTGGACTTGGAAGCCTCATTATTATTCGTCGGGTTTAGCTTTCTATAATTTCCCCTATGCGTTTGGGCTGTTGTTCGCCACAGGCTTGTATGCCATTTATCAAAAACGCGGCGCGGCCTTTGTGGAAGACTATAAGAACTTGCTTGCCTCCACCGGCGAAGCAAATGCGGCGGATTTGGCGAAACGCTTCGGCATCAACATTCGCACCAAGAAATTCTGGGAAGATAGCTTGGCCATCATCGGCAAAAGAATAGAAAGATATTGCGAGTTGTAAAAAGAGATAATATTTTCCGGGTAATGCAAACCTCCGGGTTTATCAGAGCCCGGAGGTTTGTTCATTTACTGCTTACTGAGAAACTGGTTCCTGTCTTTATGCCCAGCCGCGCATCTGCATGGCTTTGACCACGCGGTCAATTGCCACCATGTACGCCGCATCGCGCATGTAAACGTTTTCCTTCAGACTCATTTCAAGCACGGTATTGAAAGCCTGCGTCATCTTGGTATCGAGCCGTTGCAGGACTTCCTCCTTCGTCCAATAGAAATTCATATCGTTCTGGGCAGATTCGAAGTATGACGTGGTCACACCGCCCGCGTTGCACAGAAAATCTGGGATGTCAAAAATATTTTTTGACTTGAAGTATTCGTCCGCTTCGGGCGTGACGCCGCCGTTGGCGCCTTCTGCCACGATCTTGACGCGCTTCGACATCTTCTTGATCGTATCGCCATTGACGTGTTCTTCGACGGCCGCCGGGATCAGCACATCTGCTTCCTTCGTGATCCACGCTTCGCCATCCTCCACAACATATCCTTTATCCTGCGCCTTCTTCTTATCCACGGTGCCATACTCGTCCACAATCGTCAACAGGAAATGCGGATCAATGCCGTCTTTGTGGCTGTAGGTGTAGGATTTCTTGTCATTGCGATCCCAGCAGGAGACACAGGCAACCCTGCCGCCCAACTGGTCCATAAATCCAATCGCCGCGTATTGCGCCACATTTCCAAAGCCTTCAATGGCGGCAACGCAATTTTTTGAATCCATCTTGAGATGCTTCATTGCTTCGCGGATATGATAGATCATGCCGAAGCCTGTCGCTTCGACACGGCCTTCCGAGCCGCCGTTATCCAACGGCTTGCCGGTGAATGCACCCGGCGTGTACTGACCAACGAGTCGCGAATATTCGTCCATCATCCAGCTCATCATATGCGCTGTGGTGCCGACATCCGGCGCAGGCACATCGTTGCGCGGGCCGATGTTCTTCCACATCTGGTCGACCCAGCCGCGGCACAGCCGNNGCGGGCCGATGTTCTTCCACATCACATCCACCCATTCGCGGCACAGCCGTTCCTTCTCATGAACGGAAAGCGTGGACGGGTCAACGACAACACCGCCTTTGCCGCCTCCCAGCGGAATATCCGCCACCGCGCATTTCCACGTCATC
>PLNY01000187.1 GCA_003141915.1 Anaerolineae bacterium
AAGATCAGGCTTTTGTTATAGCCCGACACCTTGGCGATGGCATCGATCCTCGCCCCATCGAAGCCGTGTTCTGCAAACACTTCTTCGCCAGCGTTCAAAATCGCCTCGCGCGCACCTTCTGCATCATGCATTCTTCCTCGTCGTTTACTTCCAGGCTTAGCCATCTTTTTCTTTCTAATAATCTAACTAGTTGGATTTCTAACCAACTAGTTAGAGTTTATTCAGAACGCCGGATTTTGTCAAGCCCCTCTAACAAAAGATGAGTATCCGAGAAAAACGTGGCAATACTTTGACAAAACAACCCACCCCGCTCTCTTGCTTCAATTATTTCCTGTGATACGCGCTAAAATGAGGCTATGCACAAGCCAAGCAAACCGATAACTTTCCTAAAAAACAAATGGTGCCTGTTCTTGCTTGCAGGACTTACAGTCTTCATCGCCTTGATGATTTACACATTTTGGGATTTGCCTTCCGTTGATTCGATCCAAGCAAATCTAGAGACGCCCAGCATCCGCATCGCGGATCGCAATGGGCGCTTGCTCTATGATATTTTGCCGGAGCAAGGTGGACGCCACGCCGTGCTATCTTTCGATGATATTCCGCAGTGCATGAAGGATGCGACCATTGCCGTTGAGGATAAAAACTTTTACAGCAATCCCGGCATTGATTTTGAAGGCATTCTTCGCGCTTTATGGATTGATCTGCGCGGCGGCGAGACGATTGCCGGAGGCAGCACCATCACTCAACAAGTGGCACGCAATTTATTATTGAGTCAAAACGAGCGTTATGAACGCACTCTGCGCCGCAAGCTTCGCGAAACAGTTTTAGCTTGGGAGTTGACACAGAAATATTCCAAGGATGATATTCTTGCTTTGTATCTCAATCAAGTCAATTATGGTGGCATGGCATACGGCGTCGAAGCCGCCGCGCAAACCTATTTTGGTAAATCAGCTAGTGATTTGATCTTGCCCGAATGCTCTCTACTGGCAGGCTTGCCGCAAGCGCCGGGGCTTTACGATCCATTTACGAATCCCGATCTAGCAAAACAGCGCCAGCAAGTTGTGTTGGGATTAATGGAAACACAAGGTTATATTACGGATGAACAACGCGTCGAAGCCGAAGCCGCGCCATTGAGTTACAACCCGGCTCCCTATCCGATTGAAGCGCCGCATTTTATCTGGATTATCAAGGATCAACTAGATGAGTTATTCTCTTCCGGAAAATTGAATCCGAATCAAAGCTTGGCCGTACGCACCACGCTGGATTTGAACGATCAGCAACTGGCGGAGCAAATCGTAGCGCGCCACGTCGAGGATTTCAAACCCAAACCCAACGAGATCAATCACAACGTCAATAATGCCGCGCTGGTGATTCTCGATTCGCATAACGGAGAAATCCTTGCGCTGGTCGGCAGCGCGGATTATTTTGACTCGTCCATTGATGGCGCACTTGATATGGCGACCTCGCCGCGCCAAACCGGATCGGCCTTCAAGCCGTTTATTTATGCGTTGGCTTTGGATCCGAATCAATCCGAGCCGTGGACCGCGGCTACTTCGTTATTGGATGTATCTACCACATTTATCACTCACAATGGACAACCTTATACGCCAGTAGATTATGACGGCCGGGAACACGGTCCGGTCTCGGTGCGCGAGGCGCTGGCCTCATCGTTGAATATTCCCGCCGTGCGAACGTTAAAGAAAGTTGGCGTCGAAAATACGATCACCCTTGCGGATCATCTCGGCATCACTTCGCTCGGCGATCCGCAAGATTATGATTTATCGCTGGTGTTGGGCGGCGGCGAAGTCAGCCTGCTTCAATTATCGACAGCCTATGCAAGTTTGGCGAACGGAGGATATTACACCGGCAACAATTCCATCCTTGATATTCGCGATGCGGACGGCAACTTACTTTACACGCAGGATCAGACTCCCCCGCTTCAAGTCTTTGACCCGCGCGTGGTCTGGCTCATCAGCGACATTCTCAGCGACGACCGCGCCCGCGAAATCGGCTTCGGACTCAACAGCACATTGAAGATCGATCACACCGCGGCAGTCAAGACCGGAACGACAACGAACTTCCACGATAACTGGACGATTGGTTACACTCCCGATTTGCTGGTCGGCGTGTGGGTCGGGAACAGCAATTACGAGGCGATGCACGATGTCACCGGCGTGACCGGCGCCGCGCCGATTTGGAACGAAACCATGCGGGCCTTATTGGCTGGCAAACCGGATGAACCATTCGTTCGACCCGATGGAATGAAGCAGGTCGAGGTTTGCGATCTTTCGGGCTTGCTCCCGACTCCGGCTTGTCCGCATACGCGCATGGAATGGTTTATCAATGGCACCCAACCGACACAAACTGATACCTATTACCAACAGATTTGGATTGATGCGCTGACGAATTCTCTTGCAAATAATCTCACTCCTCCTGACAGACGTAAATCCATCATCGCTTTGAATTTACCCGTCGAGGCACAACCTTGGGCGCGCACACAAGGCTTGCCTTTATTAGTTGACTTCCAACAAAACAATGACTCTAATCAAGCTAATAGCCTCGCGCTGATCTCCCCCGCCCCGAACACAACCTATCATATCACGCCGAATTTGGATTTATCCGCCCAGCAACTTTCGATTGAAGCAGTTGCCAGTCAAAGCTTTTCTAAAGTAACAATTTATGTGGATGGAAAGATATTGGCTGCATTTTCAAATCCACCCTACCAAACATGGTGGACGTTATCGGCAGGCGAGCATCAGTTTTGGGTGGAAGGAATAAACGCAAACAGCGAGACGGCAAAAAGCGATGCCGTGACGATTACAGTATTACCCTGAGCGGTGATCTTTTATTGACTGAACGGACTTTGGCCTGCCATCTCGATTCTATGGACAGTGTGCAATCGTGAGATTATTCTCGTAGATTTGGGTGCGACCAAGCACCTGATTTTGGCTGCTCACTGCAACGAACTGGAATTGAATCCACGCGACGTTAAACTGCTCATAATACTTGATCACGTTGGTCGAAAGATCATACGAGAAGGTTCCAAGCCCATCGTCGTGCATACTCACCGCGTCATTCCATACGGTGGCGACATCCTGGGTTTTACTTTTGAGACGGGTGACAAGAAGCACCGAAGCCGCGCCAGATCCGCTCGCAGTGCTGACAATCATCGTGACAGAGTTGGGCCCACAGGTGGCGTCCCAGTTAATTTGAGGTCCCGAAATTGTCACACTAGTGAAAACAGGCCCCAGCGGCGTAGGCAGAGGCTGGGAGGTAGGAGTGGCAGTTGCCGTAGGAGCCATCGTTTCGGTCGAAGTAGGACCCGTAGTAGAAGTGGGCATGCCGATGAACATCGGTGTGGACTGAGTCGGCATAACCGTAGACGCCGGAATAGAGGTAAAAGAAAGCGTTTCGGTGGGCAGGGACGCCGAGGCCGGGAGTGTTTCAGTGGACAGTAACGTTGGAGCCGCTGTCATACCGCCGGGCGCCGCGGTTGGAGCCGGGATTGTTGGGCTGGGCAATGATGACAGGACAAAGAGCGTGGGCGTCGGCGCGGGAAAAAATTTCGTGGAAGAGCATGCCGTAATAAGCAAGACCAGAATAGAAAGGGTCAGATGAATCTTTTTCATAGGGGCCTCCTCAATTCACAAAAGCTAGTTACAGGCTTATTGTATTATTAAAGAAGGTTTTTGGGTGGAAACACAAATAATCAGAGTGGATCACCAGCGAGCTAATACCGCCATAAAAAACACAAGGGTATAGAGATTCTTTTAAATCCACAAAGAAAAAAAGCTTTAGTTCTCT
>PLNY01000355.1 GCA_003141915.1 Anaerolineae bacterium
GCGCCGACTGCCGCGCCAACAGCCGTTCCGCCTGTATGCAACAAGTTGCCTGATGCTCCTGCCGCGCCTGCCTCGGGTCAACTTGGCGCATCCGACACACCCATCACTATGGCATTCGTTCCCTCTGGCGATAGCGGCACGATTGCCAAAGCCGGCAGCGCAATTGCCGATTGCTTGAACAAGATGACCGGCTTGACCTATTCTATCCAAACCGGAACCAGCTATGCCGCCGCTATCGAAGCGATGGGCGCGGGTAAAGCTCAGGTTGGCTTCCTCAACACGTTCTCCATTCTTGCCGCGCAAGCCAAGTACGGTATCATTCCAGCTTTGATCAACCTGCGGAAATACGCCACCAACAATCTTGACCCAGATAAAGCTTTGAATCAACAACTGGAACCATTCTATCGCGGCGAGTTCATTGCCGGTGCAAGCACGGGCATCAAATCCTTCGCGGATTTAAAAGGCAAGACTTTCTGCTTCGTTGACCCGCTCTCCACTTCAGGTTACATCGTTCCACGCATCATTCTGGCTGCCAATGGTATCAATCCCGACACCGACTTCAAAGCCACCCAAAATGCTGGTTCTCACAACAACGTGGCAATTGCCGTATACAAAGGCGATTGCGATGCAGGTGCATCTTACATTGATATCTTGACTGACTCAAGTGCCAACCTGGCGGCCACCTATCCTGATATTGCCACGAAGGTTAATATCTTTGCAGATACGGATCGCATCCCGAACGATGGCGTTCAATACATCAAGACGCTCGATCCCAAACTTCAAGCGATCACCACCGAAGCGTTGCTTGCCATGTCCAACGATCCGGGCGGCAAGGCCGTGCTGACCAAACTATATAACGTCAATGCTTTCCAGAAAATTGACTCAACCTTCACGATGTATGCCGACTTCCTGAAAGTTCTTCAGAAAGCCGGAGTTGATCCTGCTTCGTTGATTAAGTAAAGATTTTATAAAAGCCTGATGGCGTTATAATGCCATCAGGCTTTTCTTTTTGCATATGTTACGAGTTGAGAATCTCACGAAGGTCTATCCCAACGGGACGCGGGCGTTGAAAAACGTCAGCTTTGAAGTTAAGGATGGCGAGTTCCTCGCCGTGATCGGCTTGAGCGGTTCGGGCAAGTCCACTTTGTTGCGTTGCATCAATCGCCTCATCGAGCCGACATCCGGAAAGATTTATTGGAACGATCAGGATGTCACCGCGGCTTCTACTGGTGAAATGCGCAAGGTTCGCCGTCAGATCGGGATGGTTTTCCAGCAATTCAACTTGGTAAAACGCTCATCCGTATTCACGAATGTGCTCACCGGCCGTTTGGGTTATGTCAACACGCTTGCCAGTTCATTGCATTTATTTTCTTCTGATGACCATAAGCGGGCATTGACCAGTCTCGAACAAGTCGGTCTTGCGGAAAAAGCCAATGTGCGCGCTGATTCGCTTTCAGGCGGACAACAGCAACGCGTCGGGATTGCGCGCGCCTTGATGCAGGAACCGAAGTTGATTCTGGCGGATGAACCGGTCGCTTCGCTCGACCCGGTGCTGGCTCATTCCATTTTGAAATATCTCGAGCAACTGAATAAAGAGCGCGGCATCACTGTGCTTTGTAGTCTGCACTTCCTCGACCTGGTGCATCGCTATGCTACCAGCGCCATCGCCTTGAAAGATGGCGAACTGGTCTTCCAAGGATTGCCAAAGCAAATTGATGACGCTCAATTCAAAGCCATCTATGGTCAGGAAGCGGAGCGCGTTTCGATTATTTAGCATCCGCGTGCCTTGATAACTTTCCCATCATTTCTTTCATGAACGAATCAGGGAATACCCCAACGCCTTCCACCAATCCTGCCCTCATAACATTTTCTTCTTTGATTCTTCCAGGGCTTGGACAATTCCTGCTTAAGAAGCGTCAGCGCGGTTTCGTAATATTTTTTGTAGTGCTGATTTCAGCGTTTCTCGTCAATTGGTCGCTCGTCCATCAGAATATCGGGAAAATAACCCTCGGCGAATTCACAACCAGCTGGCTGTGGCTTCCATTGATCCTGTTTTGGATTTGGAACATCATGGATGCCCGCGCTTTATCGAGTGCGAAGACCATCAACCTTCTTCCTGGCATCGCCTTCATCGCAATCATTCTTTATGTTATTGCCTGGAATGTTACCGACGTTCGATTGGATCGACTCGTTGAACGTTTCAGTGATGCGCGCACGGTCGCGACCAAATTGCTTAATCCGGATGTGATCACCATAACCATTAATGGCAATGATCAAATATGTGCGTGGCAGTGCATGTTCACATACACCAGCGATAAATTATCGGGGCGAACCACACAAGGCCCGATTCGCTGGAGCGATAACTTATCAGATATTGTTGGAAGTGTTAAAGATATTTCTGCTCCATCTTGGGAAGTGAAATTGGGCTTGGTTCAACAAGGAAGTAACGTCAAGACGTTTTCGTCCGGAACGATGCTTCAAACCATCGCCATGGGATTAATGGCAACAATTTTCTCTACCATCCTTGCCATACCGGTTAGCTTTTTGGCGGCGCACAATATCATGTCGCGGGTACGCGGCGGCATGGTCGTCTATTATGTCATGCGCACGATCCTGAATGTGGTGCGCGCCGTGGATACGATTGTGTGGGGCTTGATCGTCATCGTCTGGGT
>PLNY01000259.1 GCA_003141915.1 Anaerolineae bacterium
AATTTGTAAAGATATAGTCTCCAAGTATAGATGGCGGCAAAATCGGACGCAATGGACGCGACTAAATCTCCGAGGATCAGCAGAATACGATGCTCGCTGGAACGCAGGCGAAAACTCAGGTGAGGTGTATTGTCAGCCATGTTTCTGAATCGAAGGCGATGCGATGAGGCTAAACAAAAAACCACTGCCCCATGAAAGATGCATCACCAGAATGGACAGCAGCAAGCCAGCGATGAGGAATGGTTTGTGATTGCGCAGTGCAACTCGAACGCTTGCGGCAATCAGAATAAGAAGATACAGGATAATTTCAAGGGATAAAAGCCAGCGGGCAAGAAAAAACCAGATAGATAAAACTACTAACACAATCAAACTCGCAACGAATGCAGGCGGAAGCGCCTGCCGCCAGCGGATCGTGTTTGTATAACGTTTCAGCATTCTCCACTTCCAAAAACCGTATCGTCCATACTGACGGGCCAATTCGCGAAACGAGGCACGTGCAAAATAAATCGAACGGATCCGTGGATCGAGCCAGACGACTCCGCCGGATTGACGCACGCGCGTATTGAATTCGTAATCTTCATTGGTTAATAAGGTTTCGTCGAAGCCGCCGATTTGATCAATAAGCCCGCGTCGGAATGCGCCAAATGGAACGGTGTCCACCGCACCGGCTTGGGGATTCAGCCGATACATCGCATCGCCCACGCCGAGCGGATGCGCGGCCGCGACCGCAATCGATTCTGCGATCCAGCCTTTGCCGCCCGGGCGAATTTCCCACACACCGCCAACGTTTGTGCCTTTTCCTTCTTCCAGCGCGTGAACACATCGCTCGACATATTCAGGATTCGGCACGGAATGCGCGTCGAGACGGATAATGATTTCGCCGCGCGCTGATTCGATAGCCAAATTCAAAGCCGCGGGAATGGTGAGCCGCTCGTTGTCCACGATGCGAAGCGAAAAATCAGCATGATCGCGCTGGAACAAGTTGATTCGTTCGCGGGTATGATCCTGCGAAAAAGCATCAGCAATAATGATTTCCATTTGTGAATGAGGATACGTTTGGGCCAAAACCGCATCCAACAATTGTCGGATAGTGGCTTGTTCATTGTAACATGGGACGATAATCGAAACGAAAGGTGGCATAGTCAACTTACGTTTTATGTTCTACTTTTATATTTAAATTCCCAAAACGCAAAATTATTGGGACGGACGGCCATTCAACGGTAAATGAACGATGAAAGCCGTCCCCCGCCCCAGCGCACTGCGGACGCTAATTCTACCACCATGAGCGGCCACAATTTCGTGAACGATCGCCAGCCCCAACCCCGCGCCATGATGCTCCCCACCCGCCCGCGCCGAATCCGCTTGATAGAAGCGGTCAAAGATATGTGGCACATCATCCTTTGGGATTCCTTTGCCGGTATCGTCCACGGCAATTTGAATCTCATTCCGATCGTGAATGGCACGCAAAGTAATGCTCCCACCTTCAGGTGTGAATTTCAAGGCGTTGTCCACCAGATTGGTGAACACCTGCGCCAGGCGATCTCCATCTCCTGACACTGGCAGAAGATCATTTCCGAATTTGGCATTTAAAGTAACGCCTGCCTTGGATGCCATCGGCGTGAATTTCTCGACGATGCCGTTCAGCAAAGCGCGGATATCCACCGGCGACATTTGCAAATTGATGATGCCTGCGTCGAGACGCGCCAGATCAAGCAAGTCAAGCGCCATGCGATGCATCCTTCCTGATTCATTATAGATCACCTCTGCCGCCTGCTTGCGGGCCTCGGGCGTATCCACAGTTCCATCCATAATCGCCTGCGCAAAACCCTGAATGGATGTCAGCGGTGTTTTGAGTTCATGAGAAACATTCGCGACGAAATCACGCTGTGATTTTTGACTCGCCTGTACGCGCGTCATCATCGCATTGAAAACCCGCGTCAATTCCTGGACCTCATGCGGGCCGCGCGCTTCGATGGGCATTGCCGTCCCCTGAGCAAACGCCCGCGCCGAGTAAACGAGACGCTGCAGTGGATCGGCAACCCAACGCGCAATCACAAAAGCCAGAAGCAGCGACAGCAATAATGCAATCGCGCCGCCTACCAATAATGGTAATAAAAGTTCGTCGGTTAGAAGAGCAAGGATCGGCTCTTTCGGCCTCGGTGAAGCGACCATCAACCAATTGCCATTGGGAAGTTGCCGCAAAGTGTAAAGCCAATTTTTTCCCGTTCGATCACGAACGGTTTGAGCGATGCGCGCCAAAATCGTTTGAGAAGGCAATGGGATTATAGATGCGGCAGGATCAGTATCCGTAATCAAGGTGCCGGTTGAATTAAAGGTTAGGACGCGCACTTCCAATGCTTGAGCGATAAAGTCCATATTGCTGTTCGGTTGATTCAGAAGATTGTCAGCAGCCCGCAATTGCACAAAAGTCTGGCGATATAAAACCGGATTGCGGAGAAGGTAAAGAATCAAAACAAACGCTACAACTCCCAGAGCCGTAACAATGAGCACAGCATAACTCAACCAAAGCCGGGCGCGCAGAGAAGAAAACATATTTCTTATGCATTACGAATCACGGAATTCGTAATCAAACCACCAATTTATATCCCACGCCTGTAACCGTCTCGATCTTTATCGAGCTACCGTCAAGCTTCTTACGCAAATGCGCAACGTGAACATCCACGGTACGAGTCTGTCCATAAAAGTCAAAGCCCCATGCCATTTGAAGCAATTGCTCGCGCGTGAAAACGCGTCCAGGCTGATTTGCTAACGTCAACAACAAATCAAATTCCTGAGTCCGCAAATCAAGCAGACGGGAAGCAACGCGCGCTTCGTGTCGAACAGGATCGATCACCAGTTCACCAAGTTTGAGAGGTCTGTCTGCGGTAGTGGGTCTGTTTTCGCCGCGCCGCAAAATGGCTTTGACGCGCGCCACCAGCTCACGGGGATTAAAAGGTTTGGTGAGGTAATCATCCGCACCCAGCTCCAGACCGAGAATTTTATCAATGTCTTCATCGCGCGCGGTCAGCATGATAATTGCAACGGAATTATTGTCAGCGCGGACGCGGCGGCAGACTTCAAACCCATCCAGCTTTGGGAGCATCACATCCAACACCACCAGCGCCGGTTGAAGACGCGTGATCGCTTCCAGCGCGGCTTCGCCGTCTTTGGCTTCCTGGATGCGAAAGCCATCGCGCTCAAGATACATGCGCGCCAATTGCAAAATGGACGGTTCATCGTCCACGAGCAGGACCAGTTCGTTGGTCACTCAGTCACCATGCGGGGATTTAAGCAAAGCTATCACTTCGATCTCGACCAACGCGCCTTTCGGCAATTCCGCTACTTCCACCGTACTGCGCGCCGGAGGGTTTTGAGAAAAGAACTCGCCATAGACGGCATTCATCTTGGCAAAATCATTCATGTCTTTTAAGAACACGGTAGTCTTGACCACATAATTCAGACCCGAATCAGACGCATCCAATATATGCTTCAAATTCGTCAGCGTCTGACGCGTCTGTGCTTCGACACCTCCCTCTACCAATTCGCCGGTCGCGGGATCAAGGCCAGCCTGGCCCGCAGTAAACACCAGCGAATCCGTTCGTATGGCTTGCGAATATGGGCCAATCGCTTTAGGAGCTTTTTCCGTGAAGATGATTTTCTTGCCTTCCGTTGTAATCATTCAACCTCCGATGAAGATCCTGATCCTTACTTTGATGAACTTAATTGAGTTCCAACGAGTATACAACCGAGAAGCAAGACAAGCAATAGCGACGCGCAAAGACACGGTATAAACCGTGTCTTTGCAAAAATTGTTTATTCTCGATTATCCACTCGCGCCTCCTGAGGATGACGATGGCGTAGGTGTGGCGGATCGATTGGATTGCCGAAATGCCTGCATCGCATCATGCAAAGCCTTGCGAGCTTCTTGCAGTCCAGCCTGCCGAATCTGTTCTGCATTTGATTTAAAATTCTGCACGGTTTGAAGAGCCTGGGTCGGATCCGTTACATTGCCCGACTCGTCAAAACCTGAATGAGATTGGACGATGGTTTGCAGATTGGCGTAAATCGGCTGCACATTATTAACTGCGGTGGAAAAAGCATTCAGCGCGGTCTGAACGGCAGACACATCCTTGCCTTTCGCCTTCGCGTCGTCCAATCTGGTTTGAATTTTGGAAATCAAACTGCTGGCGTCATTAAGAATTTTGCCGATGCGGGTGTAAGCGGTTTGATCCTTAGCCCAAGCTTTTTGCAATCGATCACTTGAAGCATGACCCAGCACAGGCGTCGCCGGTGGATTCGCTGACTGGGCGTACGCGTTGACAAACGGCAAAGCACCAAGACCCATGGCGGCGATCACCGCCACAATTAAACTTTTCCTAAACCACATTGCAATCATTGACATTTGAATCTCCTTTGTTCGTTTATATGATTACTATTTTAGAATGCGGGGATTACGAAAGTGTAGCTGGGATGTAAAAAATTTGTAAAATCTATTTTCGGTGCAAAACCAGCATCGTCAAATCTCGAAAACAGGCTTATCTATCCTTTTCTTTTTACCATCGTCAGAAGATTGCCAGCCTGTGTGGTTTCATATCGAACCTCGTCCATCAATTTGCGCATCAGATAGATGCCCAATCCCCCAATCTTGCGATCAGACAAGTCCGCTTTCAAATCCGGCTCATCAATCTTGGAAGGATCAAACGCTTCGCCATGATCGAGCAAAGTGATGATCAACCCGCCTTTTCGGAATTCACAGCCGACATCAAACTTTCCGTCCAGCCTGCCCTGATACGCATGTTCAATCACATTGGAGGCGGCTTCATCCGTTGCTAATTGAATGGAATAAACATCCTTTTCATTAAACGCCGCGCCCCGCGCTTGCTCGCCTACGAAACTGCGAATATCGTCGAGAACATCAAACGTGGAGGAAAAAGTTACAGTCTGCATGATGGAATGAAAGGCCGCCTCACGCGGGATTGGAAGCGGCCTCCGTTCAATAAGTCTTTTTCACAGCGAAACCGATTACAAACTACCAACCGCCTCAAGCGGATCGCCATACGTTCTAAACAACTCGGTAAAACCTGCCAATTCAAACGCTTCGCGAATACGCTCAGGCACGGAGGCCAGCACCACTTCACCGCGATGATAACGTCTGCAGACGCGCTGGGATGCCAGCAGAGCTCGGAATCCGGCGCTGGACATATATTCCAATTGACTCATATCCACAACGATCTTGTAAACGCCTTTTCCGATAACAGCATCCAGGGCTTTGCTTAATTGAGGCGCGCTGGAACTGTCCACGCGCCCTTCAATCGAGACCATATCACAATGTTTAAATTCCTTGGTATTGATTTTCATACTGATCCTCCATCCGAAGAACGCAGCGTTTATCCTACGAGGTCAAAATTATATCACGAGAAAATGCCGCCTAACTTGCAAAACAATAAAACGCAAGCGGCTGACCGCCTGACGAAATAACATTTCTGATAGGAGATACTTTTCCTATCTCATTCTTTCAATGATAAAATCAAAAGCATAGCCAAAGTTTCCAATTCGTTTTCATTCATTATGGAATACGACGATGGAGAATCGATCCGCATGGACTTCGAATCGAAGCCAGTTTCACAGCAAGGAGGCGATGATGCAATGAAGGGTGAACCGGTCATGGTCATGCTTGTGGAAGACAATCTTGATCACGCGGAATTGGTCATGCGTACTCTGGCAGACCATCGCGTTGCCAATCGAATCCGCCATTTCACAGACGGGCAAACCGCGCTGGATTATCTTCTTCGTAATGGCGAATTTTCGGATCCCGCCGCCAGTCCGCGTCCGCACGTGATCCTGCTTGATTTACGCCTGCCGCGCGTAGACGGTCTGCAGATTCTGGAAATCATTAAAAATAATGATGAACTCAAAGCCATCCCCGTAGTCATCCTCACCACCTCGGAGGCGGAGAAAGACATAGTGCGGGCCTATAACCAATACGCCAACAGTTATCTGGTCAAGCCTCTGGGTTATGAGGAATTCAAGAAACTGATGGACGATTTGGGGTTTTACTGGCTGGGATGGAATACGCATCCAAATATTTGAATCCAGATCGAATGGAATGTTAAGTATCCCCTCTATTGAAATTCTATTGGTCGAAGACGAATCAGCGCATGCCGAGTTGATCCAGCGTGCCTTTGAAGATCAGGCGCCGGCTGTACATATCGAACGTGTCTCACTGCTTTCCAAGGCACGCGGATATCTTTCCAACACGAAGCCTGATCTCATCATCACTGACTGGCATTTGCCGGATGGCAACGGCCTGGAGCTTTTATCAGGGCAGGACAATTCTTTGGACGTGCCGGTCATCTTCATGACCAGCTATGGAAGCGAACGCATCGCGGTCGAGGCAATATCATCGGGCGCATTGGATTACGTAGTGAAATCCCCGGAATCCTTGATGGACATGCCGCACATCGCCGAACGCGCCATTCAGCAAGGTGCGGCCAAGATCGAACGCGCCCGTATGCAGGAAGCCCTGGCACGAAGCGAGAGTCAATTCAGATTGCTTGCTGAAAATGCCAGCGACATGATTTCCCGCCACGATAACCAAGGCGTGTTTCGATACGCTTCCCCCGCCTCCCGCACGATCATTGGATTTGAACCTGAAGAATTAATCGGCCTGGGAGCGTTGGAATTCATCCACCCAGAAGACACACCGAAAATTATGGCAATGGCGAAGGTACAACCCAAAAAAGATTCGACATACATCTTCTCGTATCGAGCCAGACAAAAGGATGGGCAATATGTATGGCTGGAAACGTCTGCCCGCGCCATCCTGGATGAAAAAACAGATTCCGTGATCGAGATTCAAGCTGCATCCCGTGATATCACAGAACGAAAACGGACCGAGGAAGCTCTTCAGATCGCTCATCAAAATCTGGAGGAGGCCTATGACCGTACGATTGAAGGTTGGATTCGGGCGCTGGATCTGCGCGACCGCGAAACGGAAGGCCACACTCAACGTGTCACTGAAATGACTCTCAAAGTGGCGCGCGCACTCGGCCTGCCTGAATCTGAGATGATCCATGTGCGAAGAGGCGCCCTGCTTCATGATATCGGAAAGATTGCCATTCCCGATGAAATCACCAAGAAAACCGGGCCGCTTAGCGAGCAAGAGTGGGACCTCATGCGAAAGCATCCTCAATATGCCTACGATATGCTCTTTCCCATTCCTTATTTGCGGCCGGCCTTGGATATTCCCTATTGTCATCATGAACGATGGGACGGAAGCGGTTATCCGCGCGGATTAAAGGGAGAAAAAATTCCAATCACTGCGCGCATGTTTGCCATTATTGATGTATGGGATGCACTGATGAGCAACCGTCCCTACCACAAACCGAACTCCCATGATGACACCATCGCCTTTCTCAAGACAGAGGCAGGACATCTATTCGATGCACGTCTGGTTGAATTGTTCCTGCGCATTCTGAAACAGGAACTACTTCAGGCGGGAATTCAAGATAGCTCGTAAGACATTTAAGACCTATCAGACTCATAAGCTTCCGGATTAACGCAATTCGGCATCTGTTTCATCTTCGACAAAAATCCAGCATTCACCAAATGACGCGTTGTTGAGTTGAGCGGGACATGCAGCGAGACGAAATCCGATTCGCGCAACAAACATTTAGCCACTTCCAAGTATACTGCAAGCATGGACGCCAATCGTTTCGTCACTCAAAGTTTGCGCGAGCCGCGCATCACGAGCATCCTCGCCGCGGCGATTGATGCAGTGGAACCGGGTAAACTTGTTCGGGAATATTTACAAAAAGCAGATTTACCAAATCATGGTCGCATTTTCTTATTAGGAATTGGAAAAGCATCCGAAGCGATGACAATTGCCGCATCTGAATTCTTTAACAATTTCGCCGAATCCTTAATCATCACTAAACACGCTTCGCCACCTCGCCGACAACGTATGACCGTTATGGAAAGCGGACATCCCATTCCTGATGAACGCAGTCTCGCAGCGGGACAAGCCGCGTTGGATTTTGTCTTCAACCTTAAAGAAAATGATCTGCTGATTTGTTTGATCTCCGGCGGAGGCTCAGCGCTGGTCACCGCACCGCGCAAAGGGATTACATTAAAAGAAATTCAAACGCAAACATCGGAGTTGTTGGCAAACGGCGCGACGATTAATGAGATCAATGCCTTGCGCCGACAGCTAGATCGCATCAAAGGCGGCGGACTGGCGCGCGCTACGAAAGCAAAAATCGCTAGCTTGATTTTGTCTGATGTGATTGGCAATTCACTGGAAACCATTGCATCGGGCTTGACGGTTGATCCATCGCTTGGAATGCGCGTACAAAATATTATTATTGGAGACATTCACATCGCAGCACAAGCCGCACAACAACAAGCAATCACGGAAGGATTCGAATCCGAATTCTTGACCTTGCAAATCAAGGGTGAAGCGAGGGACGTTGGATTGCATTTTGCAAAAAGATTGAAAGAAGAAAGCGTCGACCTGGGGTTCTCGAAGGGACAAAAAAGAAAAAGTCCGTTTTGTTTGATTGCTGGCGGAGAAACTACAGTCACAATTAAAGGCAANNACCGACGCGGCAGGCGCGGTAGTTAACGGAGAAACGCGTCAGAGGGCGGAAAGGCTGGGGATGTCGGCGTCCGATTATTTGTCGCGGAATGATGCGTATTCATTTTTCGATCCATTGAATGATTTAGTCCGATGCGGTTACACCGGAACCAATGTCAACGATTTGATCTTTCTGATGGGCTTATAAAAGAATCCCAATAAAAAGCAAAAGGCTGAATGCCAGCGCAGTCTGCCCCGTCATGGCGAGCGCGCCATTCAATGGACGACCGCGCTGCGAAAGAACTGTTTTCGTGGATGTCCACGCCAGCGGTAAAGCAAGCCAAGCCAGGAATGTGAACGCGGGCAACATGCCGCGCCAAATGAGAACGGGCATCAGCAGGAATGAGACAACCATAAAAACCACATATTGAATCTTGGTGGAACGCTCGCCGATCAGCACGGCGAGCGTATGTTTTTGCGCGGCGCGATCATGTTCAAGGTCGCGCAAATTGTTGACCACCAGAATATCGGTAATCATCAAGCCAACCGGAACAGACATCCACCATGCCGTTGCGCTGACCGAACCGCTTTGCACAAAATAAGTCCCAGCAACGCACATCACACCGAAAAATAAAAATACAAATAAATCGCCAAGCCCATGATAACCCAAAGGAAACGGTCCGCCCGTATAGGCAATCGCCGAGATGATCGCCGCCAATCCCAGCACAACGATCAGCCAGCCGTGCAAAAATGCAAGATAGAGTCCAATCAATGACGCGAGTCCTAAGATGATCCACAGGCCGCGCTTCATCTGTGCCGGAGTCAACAATCCGGCTTGAGCGACGCGCAATGGGCCATGACGTTCGGATGTATCCGCGCCGCGTTCGAAGTCATAAACGTCATTGGCAACATTACTGCCGATCTGCAACAGAAGCGCCACGCATAATGCCGCAATTGCAGGAAGAAGGTGGAAGGAATGATCCATCCATGCTAACGCGCTTCCCGTCACCACGCCGGACGCGGCGGCAGGCAATGTCTTCGGACGAATTGCCAGCCACCATATCTGCCAGATACTCATTGTATTTTCCTGTTTCTGCATTCAGTTCTCCATAAATAAAAAGTATAACATGCGCTTATAATGTGCTAGGAAGAAACAGAATCACATGACAAATCTTACAGGCGGCGAACGAGCGCAATATGTACGGGACATGTTCACGCGCATTGCCCGTCACTATGATTTCATGAATCGATTGATGACCGGCGGACAGGATGTTCAATGGCGCAAGGAAGTCATTCGGCTGGCGCAGATGAAACCATCCGCTTCCTCTTCGAGGACGATGTCGCTGCTCGACCTCGGAACGGGCACCGGCGATTTGGCGCGCGAGGCGCTGAAGCGGAATCCACAAACCCGCGTGATCGCCGCCGACTTTACGCTCGAAATGATGCACGTCGGGCGCAAGCCCAACGATCCGCCCTACTCCGCCGCCGACGCGTTGAATCTGCCATTCAAAGATTCAACCTTCGAGGCGGTCATCTCCGGCTTTTTGATGCGCAACGTTACGGATGTGAATCGCTCGTTGCAGGAACAGTATCGCGCCCTCAAGTCCGGCGGGCGAATCGTGATCCTCGACACGACGCGTCCAAAGAAAAATATTTTGTCGCCTTTCATCTGGTTTCACATGCACGTTATGATCCCGCTGCTTGGAAAGTTAATCTCCGGCGTGGGCGATGCGTACGAATATTTACCTGATTCCACAGAACAATTTTTATCCGCTGAAGAATTAGCGGCGCGCATGACAAGCGCCGGTTTCAAGAACGTCTATTTCAAACGACTGATGTTTGGCACGATTGCCATTCATTGGGGAGAAAAATAATATGACGCAAGAACGCATCAAACAACCGAACTCAAAAATGTGTTTCGTCTGCGGATTGGAAAATCCAATCGGCTTGCATCTGCACATTTATGAAACCGAACCGGGCGTCGTTGAATCCATCTACATCGCACCCGAACATTTTCAAGGTTATCCCGGCGTTTTGCACGGAGGCATCGTCGCATCGCTGCTCGATGAAATCAGCGGGCGCGCGCATATGGGCAGCGACCCGGCGCATCCGCGTTTCATGTTCACCGGCAAACTCGAAGTCAAATATCGCAAGAACGTGCCGGTCGGCAAGCCGTTGAAAATCATTGGCAAAGCCGGAAAGCTCAGAAGCAAAATGGCGGAAAGCTGGGCCGGCATCTACGATCCAGAAACGAACGAACTTCTTGCCGAAGCCAACGCCCTGCACATCAACGTTCCCGAAGATCAATTCGATCTTTCGTTGCTTCCGCAACTGGGCTGGAAAGTTTATCCGGAATAATCGGGTTGAACAGGTTCGCAGGCTTTACACAGAATCAAACGAAGCGGCGGTATCACATCAGAATGATATAATTAAATAGATGAATAGATTTTGGAAGTTAAAGCCTCAAAACGCCAACCTTCCTATTGACGCAAAAGCCAATCTCCAACATATATCGATCGGGGTTTGCGGAATCTTGGTGGTCCTGGTTTATGTTTGGTTTATCAGCGTAAGCCAATGGACGAATTGGTGGGCAGGCAGTAATTATTACGATCAACTTGCAGAGGGGTTCGATAGCGGACAGCTTTCAGTCATCACCAAGGCGGATCCTGCCCTGCTGGCCATGCAGCATCCATATGACTATAACTCCCGCAGCAACATTCCGTATATGTGGGATATGTCGCTCTACAAGGGCAAATACTATTTATATTGGGGACCCGCGCCCGCATTAATTCTGGCGCTTATTAAACCCATATACAACA
Organism: Anaerolineae bacterium; assembly: GCA_003141915.1. Lineage (GTDB taxonomy): Bacteria > Chloroflexota > Anaerolineae > Anaerolineales > Villigracilaceae > Fen-1038. Next base: position 11,395 of record PLNY01000259.1, read on the forward strand.
GCGAGATTGGCGACCAATATATTACATTTATGTTTCTCGTTGGACTGCTGATCTTCGTTATCCTAATTCTTATATCGATATACCGTGATTTTTTTAAGTCCCTGCCCACCTGGACAGTTTTAATTAGCATACTTGTCGCTGGACTTGTTACGCCTATTCCCTGGATCGCACATCAACCTTTGATCTACGAGGCTGCAATAACAGGAGGACAATTTTTTCTTATCGGCGGCGTATATTGGGTCTATATCGCGCTTACGAAATCCCCGGTTTCAAAATGGAATCTTTTCCTGGCAGGACTCTTCTGGGCGCTGGCATTTGGATCACGGGTGGTTTTAGCATTCCCCATTGCTTTTTTGCTATTTTTGACGTGGCTTGGAATTACACGAATTCACTTTAATAAACCGGAATCCGTCCGGGCAATTCTCCTGTCATCGATAGCTATTGGAATTCCAATGATCCTGGCCGTCGCAGCCTATGGCTGGTACAACTGGGCGCGCTTTGGGTCCATTTTTGAATTCGGATTTAGGTATCAATTGAACAAGGATAACCTGATTTCCAATTACAATCTTACCTTTTCGACTGCCTACGTCCATTCAAATTTTCATAACTATATTCTAATGCCTTTTCAAACCGCAAGCACTTTTCCGTTTTTCAAAGCGGCAGCCGGCTCGGATTCGTTAATCGCCGATTCCCAAAGCGCAATCTACCGCGCCCGTAATATTACAGGGTTGCTTTATAATTTTCCCTTCGCTCTATTTGCCATTGTCCCCATCGTTGCAGTTCCATTATCATTCATCGGAATAAAATTATCTCAATATCCGCTGAATAAATTTGAAGTCTCCATAAAGTCCCTAGCCATCGGTTTTGCAGGTGCGGCATTGCTTGGTTTCCTTCCCACTCTGTTCTATTTTCGAGTCGCCATGCGTTTTCTTTTTGATTTTGTGCCAGCGCTTACCCTGCTGACGATATTAGGGTTCTGGCTTGCCTACTATTTTTCTCGAGCCAAACCTGTTGCAAGGAGGCTGGTCTCCGCGGCGGCTCTGGGACTGGCAATATTCTCAATAGTCGTCAATATTTTATTTTCAATTTCATGGCATTAGTGGAAGTTCCCAATGAGGCCGAAGAATCTCTCGTGGATTAAAATAAAATTTATAAGACCGGCATCTTGTCTCTTTTTTGGAGCAAACTATGATTGCTAAATATCATCGCCCTCAAACACTCGACGAAGCCCTGGCGCTTCTCTCGCAGCCAAACACATTTCCCCTCGGCGGCGGAACGCTTCTCTCTCATCCAAAAACGGACTCCGTTGAAGTGGTTGATCTTCAAGCCCTCGGCTTGAACTCGTTAAAGAAAAGCGGAAACAATTTAGAAATCGGTGCAACAGTAACACTTCAACAATTGCTTGAAGACGTGAATTGCCCAGATGCGTTGAAGTCCGCGCTGAAACTCGAAGCGCCGCTCAATCTTCGCAACGCCGCGACCGTTGCCGGGGCAGTCGTGTCGTGCGATGGTCGCTCAACATTCGTTACGTCATTGCTGGCTTTGGATGCGAAGTTAACAATCTTCAATCCAAAATCTGAAATCACAAATATAGGCGATTTCCTTCCTCTCCGTTCCCGCGGACTCATTACATCCATCTCTATTCCATTGAACGTCAAGTTTGCTTTTGATTATGTCTCGCGCACGCCCGCCGATAAACCCATCGTGTGCGTTGCGCTTGCTCAATGGAATTCCGGTCGTACGCGTCTCACTGTCGGCGGATATGGCAAAGCACCGAAGCTTGCAATGGATGGCACCGAATCTGAAGGCATTGAAGCCGCGGCACGTAATGTTTTTCATGAAGCAAACGACGAATGGGCTTCTGCTGAATATCGCATGGATGTCGCCGCGACGCTGGCGAAAAGATGCGCAAAGAATTTAAAATAAATGAAAAACATGAATCCGAACCCGGGTGATATCTCAATGAAATCCCTTCAAAGGCTTGTAATTGTTATGCCTGTCTTCAACGATTGGGAGTCGTTTGGTTTGTTATTAAAACAAATCGATTTCCTTGCCAAGGGAAAAAAACTTTGGCTTGATGTAGTTGCAATTGACGATGGATCTACCGAGTCTTACTTACGGATAAAATCCGACATCCAGGATCTTAGCACTATTCGCAAGGTAAATGTAATTCGTCTAGCTAGAAATTTAGGGCATCAAAAGGCGATTGCCATCGGTCTCGCTTTTATAAATGACAAATTATCGTACGATGCAGTAATTGTAATGGACTCGGACGGCGAGGATCAACCTCAAGATATTTTTAGACTGCTAGATGCTTACTCAAAAGATAAGCAAAGCATTATCTTTGCGCTTCGTCAGCGCCGTTCAGAAGGGATAGTATTCGGGATTTTCTATTTTTTTTATCGATTTCTATTTGATATATTAACAGGCAAGAAGATCGCCTTTGGAAATTTTTGCTTGATTCCTGAAGAAAACCTTCAACGCGTTGTGTATTTTCCCCAGATTTGGAATCACTTCGCGGCTGGAATTGTGCACGCGGGGTTGCCATGGAAAAGCATACCAACAGATCGTGGTCAACGGTTCGCTGGCAAATCAAAAATGAATTTTGTTTCCCTTATCATTCACGGTTTGAGCGCTATTTCTGTTTTTATTGAAATCCTGGCAGTGCGGTTAATGTTGTTCGGTTTCTTCGTCATTCTTTTGGGAATTATTGGCTTGCTCGTCTTATTCTATATCAGATATCTAACACCTTTGGCTATTCCAGGATGGGCAACAACTGTGGCATTCGGATTGACAGTGATTATGTTTCAGGCAATGACTTTTCTATTAGTATTGCTATTTCTAGTTCTCAATTCTCGCAGCAACCTGCTGTTCGTCCCCGCGAAGCATTATAAGGATTATTTCATGTCGTTAGAAAGGCTCGCCTAAGGATGGATGAGCAAACTTATATTGGCGAGGAACTCGATCTTTTTGCCGAAGCCATTAATTGGAAGCTATACTTTTCCTCCATAATCCAGCCATATCTGGGAAAGCGGGTCCTGGAGGTGGGCGCAGGATTAGGCGCAACCACTCAAGTTCTCTGTCGAGGGACCGAATTTGAATGGATTTGTCTTGA
>PLNY01000397.1 GCA_003141915.1 Anaerolineae bacterium
TAACCAACTGAGCTACCCGCCCGAGAGACGAACATTATAACGAGGAGAAACGGATTTGACAATCCCAATGGATGATATGCCTTGCGGTATAATCCCTTCGCCATGCCCAGAAGAAAAGCTCCCGAAGATTTGTCCACTGATGAACTGCGCCGTTTGTTGATCGAAAAGCGGCGCGGCGCACGTCAGGAAAGGCTCGAGCATTTTCAACGCACAGGCCGCGTAGTAGCAATTGCGCCGGATTTATCTCTCGAGGATAAATCATCTTCCGCACCGATCGTGGATACGCCGGGAGAAAATGCTGAAGCTAATCCTGCATCACATAGCGAACCTCGTGTCACTGATCGGATTCTATTGGGCGTTGAAATATTGGCGGTGATCGGCTTGGTCGGCGTATTGTTGAGCGGACTTGGCATGTTGCGTGATTTGAATCGTGAAGTTGCCTCCGCACTGAATCCGGCTACCGCAACGCCCACCCCGTTGATTATGGCGGTTGTTTTGCCGGAAGGACATACGCCTCCAGACGCGCAAGGCAACACCCAGCCCAACGAGGCGGAGATTCCTCCGAACCTGCTTCCAATCGTGCAGTCGCTGGCGAATTTACCGGTACCCACTCCGGGTCCGGACCAAGCGCTCCGCATCGAGATTCCCGCGCTGACTCTGGACGCGCCGGTCGTGCAGGGCGACGGCTGGGATGAATTAAAGAAGGGAGTCGCCCAGCATATTGGCTCGGCAAATCCTGGCGAACCGGGGAACGTGGTGCTATCCGCACATAATGATGTATACGGCGAGTTATTCCGTAACCTGGATAAACTTCAACCCGGCGATCAAGTGATTTTATATTCAGCCCTCAAGCAATTTGTTTATATCGTAGATCGCTCCGAGATCGTGGAGCCGACCGCGGTGGAGGTCATGGCATCGGCCGGCACTCCCAGCGTGACGTTGATCTCGTGTTATCCTTATCTGGTGGATAAACAGCGCATTGTGGTTTTTGCGCGGTTACAAAATTAATTAACATGATTGCGGGAACATTCTTTTTCGAAAACTCGCAATGACAAATAAAAAGGAGATTCTTATGCCCAAGAAAAATAGACGACAGGTGAGCAAATCGGCGGCGTTCATTGCGCCGCAGAAGCAGGCGGAGTTCAACCCCGATTACACTCACATCAAGCGCGATCTCAGCCGCATCGGGATTTTGGCCGCGTCGTTCTTCGTCATTCTGATCGCGCTCTCGTTCTTTTTGAAATAAAGGATAATCATATTTCAAATTGAGGATGCGTAATTCGTAAAACGCATTTTATGTTCTGCGGATTACGCATTACTCTTTAATGGATATGTATGAGATTCACGAAGTCACGCTCACAACCTTGACGTATGGCGGCGAGGCGCTGGGACGGCTTTCTGACTCTCGCGCAGTCTTTGTCCCATTTGGATTGCCGAATGAGCGCGTGCGCGTTCGCTTGACCGAAGAAAAGCGCGGCTTCGCGCGCGGGGAAATTATTGAAATTTTGCAAGCCTCGTCAGAAAGAATCTCGCCGCGTTGCCAGCATTTCGGTCAATGCGGCGGATGTCATTATCAGCATATGCCATATGAAATGCAATTGAAAGTCAAAGCGGATATTCTGCGCGATCAATTGCAAAGAATTGGCGGGATCGAAAATCCGCCAATTCAACCGGCAGTGGCGAGTTCAAACGCGTGGAATTATCGCAACCATGTTCAATTTCATTTAGATGGCAATGGAAAGCTTGGTTTTCAAGCATCTGCATCTAATAAAATGATCCCAATCTCGGAATGTCATCTTCCCGAACCATCCATCAATTCATTTTGGCCGCAACTTGAATTTGAATCGAATAGTGGAATCGGGCGTGTCTCTGTTCGTGCCGGTATGGATGATGAATTGATGCTCGTGCTTGAATCGGATTCGCCTGAGACACCGGAAATAGAAATCGAAGCGGATATTTCCATCGCTCATGTTTTTGAAGATAGTTCTGTCATTATCGCGGGCAACGACCATATCACAATAANNGTTGTGGCGGCATCAACGCCAGCAAGAGCGTTTCGCCCGCCTCGTTTTTTCAAGTCAATACGATCATGGCAGAAAAAATGGTTGAGCATCTTCTGAATCGTTTGTCCATTTCGCAATCCACCATCCTCGATGTGTATTGCGGCGTCGGATTATTTAGCGCGTTCCTCGCAGCGAAATGCAATCGGTTGATTGGCATCGAATCATCATCCTCGGCTTGCGATGACTTCACTATCAACCTTGATGAGTTCGATAACGTTGAACTCTACGAGGATTTGGCCGAAAATGTTTTACCGGCATTGAAAGTTGAGCCTGATATTATTCTCGTTGATCCGCCGCGTGCGGGCGTTGAGAAAGAAGCGCTCGATGCAATCGTGAAATTGAATCCAAAAAGGATTGCTTATATTTCATGCGATCCGTCCACGCTGGCGCGCGATGCAAGGCGATTGATCGATCACGGATATAAACTTTTGGATGTCACACCGTTCGATCTTTTCCCGCAAACCTATCACATCGAAAGCATCAGTTTCTTTGAGCGATGAAACCAAGACTCATCCCGCCTGGCAATCCTGCATTGCGAATTCAATGGAAGCGCCATAAAAAGAAATTCTTATGAGGTTATTATTTTTGCAGGTAACACTGCGGCGACGCAGTGAGTCTATATGGCGTAATCATTTGTTATAATTTTTAGAGAGGAGAGAAGTTATGCTGGGCTTTGAAGGTCCCGATCGCCGCAAAGAAGAAGAGCGTGTTCGCAGTGAAGGCCGCTTGCCGCCGGGCCAATCCTTGACTTTGAAATTTCCCGTTTTGCATTACGGCCCTGTGCCGCGCTTCAACCCGGCCGCGTGGGATTTCCGCGTATGGGGCGAAGTCGAGGAAGAGAAGCGCTGGTCATGGGACGAGTTCAACAAACTGCCGCGCACGAAACTCAAGATGGACATCCATTGCGTGACGCGTTGGAGCAAGTTCGATACAATCTGGGAAGGCATATCCGTTAAGACTCTCGTCAATGAAGGTTTCTTCAAAATCAAACCGACCGCGACTCATGTAATGCAACATGCCGAATATGGATTCACGGTCAATCTTCCGCTGGAAGTTGTGTTGCAGGATAATTTCCTGATGGCGACCCATTTGAACGGCGAACCCATCACCGCCGATCATGGTTATCCATTGCGCGGCGTGGTGGGATTCATCCCTAGTCACGAAGAATTGGAGACGCCATATTTTTGGAAGGGAGCCAAGTGGCTGCGTTCGCTGGAATTTATGCCTCGTGATCGTCGAGGTTTTTGGGAGCAAGCCGGTTATCACAACCGAGCCGATGTTTGGAGAGAAGAACGATTCGGTTAAAAATTTGTAGGGGCGACTGGCCAGTCGCCCCTACGGTTTTAATGGGATTGTTATTACGGTCTCTTGCCCAACGTCACCGTGATATCCTGCTTTTGAGTCCCGCGCAATACAGTTAACACTACTTTATCGCCGGGGGATTTGTTCTCGATCAGATAAGCGAGAAAATCGTCGTATTGCATCACGGGGCGTCCATCAATTGCGATAATTAAGTCGCCGCCCGCGTTCAAGCCCTGCGTGCTCGTTGCCTGAGTCCCGGCCTTGATCCCTGCTTGATCGGCGGGACCGCCCGCTGTGACATCTACAACATAAGCGCCGGTATCCTGTGTGAGACCTAAAGCCTGAATCACATCCAGCGTGAGTTCGGGATAGAAGTCAATACCGAGATATGGATAATCCACTTTTCCATTGCTGATGAGTAATGGTGCGACGCGTTTGAGCATGTTCGAAGCTACGGCAAACCCAACACCCGAGCTGATGGGGCCGCCGGTGGGCGTGAAACTATTGGTCGCGTCAGATTCGACAATGCCGACCACTTGGTCATTAAGGTTCAGCAATGGGCCGCCGGAATTGCCGGCATTGATCGCCGCATCAGTTTGGATGAAATCGCCAGCTGAAAATGTCTGGCCGCTGCTTCCGGGCACCGCATGTAATGAACTCACCCAACGGCTCAGGCCGGAAACGACTCCAACGGTCATGGTTCCGTTTTCTCCAAATGGATTCCCGATGGCGATTACGGTCTGTCCTATTTTGAGGGCGTCTGAATCGCCAATGGCAAGCGGATGAAGTTCAGAGGCTGGCACATCCACTTTAATGATCGCCAGATCGGAGTCCGGATCGGTGCCGACGACGGTTCCGTATACCTTAAGACCTGAATTGAAATCCACTTCCACCTTATTGTTCTGCGCGCCTTGCACAACGTGATCGTTGGTTACGATGTGACCCTGTGTGTCGTAAACAAAACCGGTGCCGAGCGCGCTCCCTTGCGAGAGAGTAACTTGTATGGTCACCACACCTGGAATGGTCTGTTGATACAGCACCTCCAACGCGTCCTGCTGCGCCGCAGGATTATTGGGAGCTTGCACTTGAAGAGGCGGCTGTTGAGTCGGCGCGGAGGACTGCGGCGTGCTGGGCTGTGATGTGACAATCGCCGCAGTGCCTGCCTGACAAGCCAGCACAGCCAGCATAAGAACAGCAAGCCCAATTGAAATGCGTTTCATTTTCATTATTTCTCCTTTAAGTTGTCATTGTGAGCGCTTGGTCTCGACCCTGAAGGGGCGCAGGGCGTTACGGCGGCGGTGGTCGAGTAGGACGAAGTCCATATCGAGACCCGCCGCCTACTTGACCAGCGCGGTTCTTCGCAACGAGGTTCGATCACAATGATTTATGTTTCGATGCTTCTTCCAACAATGATTTTTGTTTCGACGATAACTGCTTTGGAATTCGTACTTTGACTCGCACGAACAAGTCTCCCTTTCCTTGCGAACTTTTCAGACGCGGCATGCCGCGCCCGGCGAGACGAAAAACCTGTTCTGGTTGCGTGCCAGATGGAATCTTCAACTTGACTTTCCCTTCCAGCGTTTCCACTTCGGCTTCACCGCCTAGCAACGCGGTGAACACGTCAATCGTGGCGGATGTGCGCAAATCGTCACCGTCGCGTTGGAAGCGCGGATCATCGGCAACTTCAACGATCAGATATAAATCGCGTCCATCCGGAGCCGCGCCGGCCGCGCGCACCTTCGAGCCGGTCTTCACTCCAGCCGGTATACGGACCTCGACGCGTTTTTTATCCGTTTGCAAAGAACGCCGCGCGCCGCTATAGGCTTCCTGCAAACTGATCTCCACTTGCTGTTGATAATTCGGCATGGCGCGCGTACGCGCCGCGGTTTGCGCTCCGCCCAAACCGCCAAAGATGGACTGGAAGAAATCAGAGAAGCCACCTTCGCCAAACAGATCGTTCAGGTCGCCGTATTCGACGCGGACGTTTCCGCCGCCGGGTTGCCCGCTGAACCATTGACTCCAATCGAAGTCACCGGGCGAGCCGCCGCGCTGCTGCCAGTTGGAATACGAGCTTCCAAGCTGGTCATATCTGGCGCGCTTTTCCTTATCGCTCAACACCTGATACGCCTCGTTGATCTCCTTGAACCTGTCCTCGGACTGTTTGTCCCCGGGGTTGCGGTCAGGATGATGTTGCATCGCAAGTTTTCGATATGCTTTTCGGATGTCATCCGCGCTGGCAGAGCGTTCCACGCCGAGAATTTTATAGTAATCCTTGTAGTCCATCAGCTTGATTTTATGTCTGTTATGCTAGTCGGGCAAGCGTCCAAACGACTGTCTAACAGAACTCTAACCTCAGTTATACTTACGCTTGCCATAAGATATCGTTGCGAGAATAACTTATATCATCTTGAGATGAACATTCGATGAATTCTATTTGTGTCTTTTGCGGATCATCCGACTCGGTTCACGCGGACTATCTAACGGCGGCGCGTCAAATGGGGCGCGTGCTCGCCGAGCGCGGACTCCGTTTAATTTACGGCGGAGGCAAAACCGGTTTGATGGGGGCCGTTGCAGATGGCGTACTCGAAGCGAACGGCGAAGTCATCGGTGTGATCATTCCATCCATGCACACCTCAGCGTTGGCGCATAAAGGCATCACGCGCATGAACGTCGCCGCCGATATGCACGCCCGCAAAGCGCGCATGCACGAACTCGCTGATGGTTACATCGCGTTGCCCGGCGGCTTCGGCACGTTTGATGAATTGTTCGAGACGCTCACGTGGGGACAGATCGGCGCGCACGAAAAACCGATTGGCTTGTTGAACGTGAGGAATTATTACGCGCCGTTGCTCGCCGCCCTTGACCACGCCGTGGACGAAGGCTTTATTTTCCGCGAGCACCGCGATGCATTATGTTGCGAAGCCAAGCCTGAAGCCTTGCTGGATGCGATGGCAAATCATCAGCATCCGCACGAGGCGGTGAAACGATGGATGAGAGAAAAATGATTTCTCTATTGCTAATCATATCAAGGCGTTATCCACTGGATGAATGAAAGGTGGCTTTGGTTACCAAATAAGTTTCTTTGATTTGTACCATCCGCATTCATAATGAATATTTCTGAGCCTTGATCGGTGTACTTGTCAAAAACAATAGATTTTCCATCGGGAGACCAATGAGCATTGCCCACAGATTTATCAGTCAGGGACTTTAGATTTGAACCATCGCTATTGATTGTGTAAACCCTTTGAACAAACCAAGGATCGTTTGATTGAATTTCTTGACAATTAAATGCTATAAGAAGTAATTTTTCTCCGTCGGGCGACCATTCAGGAGTATCTTCGCTACACAGTTTATTGTTTGGTTCTAAATTTAATAACTTTCCACTTTCTATATCCAATATATACCAGCCATGGCTTCCTAAGTAGGTTAGTTTCTTACTAT
>PLNY01000388.1 GCA_003141915.1 Anaerolineae bacterium
CTCGTCGCCGCGGCACGCAAGACCGGCGCGTTATCCAAGATCGCAACAACCTCCATCGCGCCCACCGGAGGCATCAAACCCGTTTGGACATTCAAATGCGAGGATGAAGTGCGGGGCACGCCGCTGATTTACCAAGGCTCGTTATATATTGGCTGTTATGATAACAACCTGTATGCCCTCAATGCCGCAGACGGAAAATTCCAATGGAAATATCCAACGGATGGCGGCGTGGTATCGCGGCCAGCCGCATACGAAAATAATCTTTTCTTCGGATCGGAAGACAAGCGCCTGCACGTCATTGGAGCGCGAACGGGCAAGGTGGTATGGACCTACTATACCGATGGGCCTGTCCGTTCCTCGCCGCGCATCGCGGAGGGACATATCTTCATCGGCTCCGATGATCACGCGCTTCACGCAGTGAATCTGAACACGGGCCGGAGTGTGTGGCAGTTTAATTCTGCCGACGAAATCCGATCCACGCCATTCATTGCAAACGACCTGGTTTATTTTGGTTGTGAGAGCGGCGACTTTTATGCGGTGGATTTCCGCGGCGCCATGAAATGGCACTATCAGGCAAAACGCGCCATCACCTCCTCGCCGATTGTCGCCGGTCAGTCGATCTTCTTTGCATCCGCAGATAGTACGTTATACTGTCTGGATGCGCGCAACGGCTGGGCAATCTGGCGCTTCCGCCTCGGAAAAGGCTCGGTCTCCTCGCCCGCGCTTGCAGATGACTATGTATTTGTCGGCGCGGCAGATGGATTTATTTATTGTGTGGAAGGGCATGCCGGTAAAGAAGTGTGGCGATTCCGAACCGACCATCAAGTCAGCGGATCGCCCGTTATTTATAAAGATTCCGTTTATTGTGGCTCTGTGGATGGAAACTTATACTGTCTGGAGTATCGCACCGGCCGCGAGCGCTGGAAGTTCAAAACCGAGGCGGCCATCACCGGTACTCCGGTGATCTTTGATGATATTGTTTATTTCGGTTCCACCGACCATCAGGTTTATGCTTTGCTGGCCTGATCCAAGGAGTTTTCATGGCTGAATTTTTTCGCAAATTGTTTGGAGATCAACCGAAGTCATCTTCCGCTAAACGAATCGATACTGCGACGACCGCGCCTTTATCCGACCAGCAAATTGCATCCATTATAAACAACCAGAATGTGCAATACGAGATGCAACAATTGATCGCCGCTTCTGGTCAATCGGTGGGTAAATTACGCGAACACAACGAAGATAGTCTGGTTGCAATTACGGCCACACTGGCCGGGAATGCCAACATACCCTTCGGCTTATACGTGGTGGCGGACGGTATGGGCGGACATCAATTCGGTGAAGTCGCAAGCAACGCGGCCATCAAAGTGCTGGCCGGGCAGATCATGCGAAAATTGCATTCCTTCCTTTTCAATATGCCAACGCAGCAGCCGGAGGAACCACTGCAAGAGATCATGGAAACAGGGTTTCAGGAGGCTCATCGCATTGTCCAGCGCGAGGCGCCGGGCAGCGGCACGACCCTCACCGCCGCGCTCGTGATTGGACAGCAAATCACCATCGGCCATGTGGGCGACAGCCGCGCTTATGCGGTTTATCCTGCCGGACGCGTCGAGCAATTGACTCGTGATCATTCGCTGGTAAAACGCCTCGAGGAGCTGGGGCATTTAAATAAAGAAGAGGCCGCCAACTTCCCGCACCGCAATGTATTAATCCGAGCGTTGGGACAGGGCGATGCTCTCGAAACCGATGTATTCACCGTGCCATTTCCTCATAATGGTTATTTGATGCTGTGCAGCGACGGATTATGGGGCGTGATTTCGGAAAAGGATATCTTGCGCTCCATCAGCGACGCGCCGAATCTACAGCGCGCCTGCCAGAATATGGTGGATGCAGCGAACACTGCCGGCGGTCCGGATAACATCACTGTGGTTCTCGCCCAAATAATTGGATGACCATGGCTCCAAATCGTATCGATTACTATTCTGTGCTGGGTGTTCTGCGAGATGCGTCTCAAGAAGAGATCAAGCACGCGTATTATGAAGCGGCTCAACGCCTGCATCCTGATAAAAACCAAACCGCCGGGGAAACCGAGTTATTCCTGGAGGTTCAGCGGGCCTATGAAGTTCTAGCCAACCCGAAGCGCCGCGCGCAATACGACGCCACTCTTCCAAAGGAAGAAACGCCGCCTTCATTCATTAAATATAAAGTCGAATATAGCCGCCCGAACCTTGTCCATCTGAATGAACCGCAGTTGATTTATGTTCTGCTTGAAATCAGTCCGCGCGAGGCGAATGAAAAACTTCCGGCCCCGCCGCTCAATCTATGCCTCGTGCTGGATCGCTCGACATCCATGCAGGGCCCAAAAATGGACATCGTTAAAGCGGCTGCATCGCAATTGGTGCAGATATTACGCCCGCAGGATGTCTTCAGTGTTGTGGCTTTCAGCGACCGCGCAGAAGTGATCATTCCCGCCGCATTCCAGGCCGACCGGGTAAAACTTCAGAGCCGCATTCAGATGATGCAAAACTACGGCGCGACCGAAATCTATCAGGGACTGGAAGCGGGCTTGCGCGAAGTCCGCCGCAACCTCGACCCAAAGCGCGTCAGCCACCTCATTCTACTGACGGACGGCCATACCTATGGCGATGAACAGGCCTGCTTTCAACTGGCGGATGAAGCCGCGCGCCAAAAAATCGGCATCAGCGGATTGGGCATCGGCGATGGCTGGAACGATATCTTTTTGGATGCCCTGACCAGCCGCACCGGCAATAACAGCGCCTATATTTCAAAACCTCAGGATATCAAGAAGTTATTGATGGATAAATTCAATGCCATCACCAATACCTTGGCAGAGGACATCCTGCTTGAATTCAAAATGCAGGAGGGCATCGATCTTAATTATGCTTTTCGTATGCAACCCGAGGGTGGCCCTGTTGCCCTCGAGAGTTCCATGCACCTTGGCCCAATCCTGCAGGACACGCCACTTATAGCGATATTCGAATTCCTTGTTCAACCATCTGCATCCGAGGCGGCACGGGTTAAACTATTGGATGGATCGCTCAAAGCGACGATTGCGGCGCGTCCCACACCGGTTCCCCCGCTGCGCGTCCAGTTCGAACAAAATGTGTCCGACACTCCGGGAGATAGTCCGCCGCCCCCAAGCATTATCCGCGCCCTCTCGCACCTGACCCTTTATCGTATGCAGGAACGGGCGCGCGAAGAAGCGCAGGCCGGTCACTACGAAAATGCAACTCGTCACTTGCAAAACCTTGCACAGCACCTGCTCTCGCAAGGCGAAAAAGATTTAGCCAGGACCGCCCTGCTCGAAGCGAACAACCTGGAGCGCAAGCAAGCTCTCAGTCAGAACGGCGGCAAGGAAATCAAATACGGCACACGGGCTTTGGTTCTATCAACAGTGGAGGCTTCCAAATGATCGTTTGTCCAAATTGCAAGCATACAAATATGACCGGCGCCATGTTCTGCAGTGAGTGCGGAGCGCAGCTAGTCGGCACAGACATGTTCACTACGCAGAATATCGCTACGGGTCAGATGCATGAAGCGGTAAAACAAAGTTTTCCGTCTTCAAAGCCCGCCGCTCCCGTCTCATTGAATACCTGGGTTACGCTTCAGCTGATGGACACAGGCCAGATGCTCCCATTGAGCGATCGAAACGAGTTCACGCTGGGCCGCATTAGCGAAGGCCAGCCAATCATGCCCGACATGGACCTATCGCCGTATCAAGCGTATGCCAGCGGCGTTTCCAGACTGCATGCTGTGATCAAGCGAATGGGCGACCGCGTTTTGTTGATGGACCTCGGCTCGGCAAATGGAACTTTTGTCAACGGCAAACGATTAAATCCAAATGTCGAGCAGACCCTTAATAATGGCGATATCATCGCCCTCGGCAAATTGAAAATGCAAGTCTTATTGAAAACATCCTGAAAGCAGAAAGGTTACCTATGGCATATTCTGTTGTCCTGCATATCCCGGGCGATTTGCCCGTTTTGTGTGAAGTGGAAGAACTGCCCAAGCCGACCGATACCAATGTGATCGCCTCCAACCCGCGTCAGCGCGACGGCAAAGATTTGCATTATCTGGAAGCGAACGTGGTCAAAGTTGTTTTTCCGCTGGCGAGGATCAGCATGGTCGAGATATTGGAAAGCCAGGAAGAGGAAAAGATTATCGGATTCGTGAGGGAATAACATGCCGCAGAAAGAACATCTTAACGGGAAGAATACCCGCACCTCCGGCCTTCGGGAAGAATTCGATCGCCGACGAATCCTCGTCGTGGACGATGAGGAACGCATGGTTCGTTTCATCCGCATGAATCTGGAACACGACGGATTTCAAGTCATCGAAGCGTTCAACGGAAAACAAGCCATTGATAAACTGCGTGAAACGCCTGATCTCATCCTGCTGGATGTGATGATGCCGGATTTGGACGGCTTTGAAGTTTTGGAAACCATCCGCGAAGTGACCAATGTTCCCGTCATCATGCTGACTGCGAAAGGCGAGGAAGACGACCGCGTGCGCGGCCTGGAACTGGGAGCGGACGATTACATCACCAAGCCATTNNTTAAAGATCGATTTTGATCGCCGCGAAATCTGGCTCGAAGGCAAACTCGTCAAATTGCGTCCGACCGAATATCGTTTGCTCTATCATCTTGTTCAGAATGCAGGCTGGGTCGTTTCGCACGATCAATTACTGCAAAAGGTCTGGGGCTACGAATACCGCGACGAGCCGCACTACGTCCGGCTCTACATCAATTATTTGCGCCAGAAGCTCGAGAAGGACCCTGCCGACCCCAAATATATTTTGACGGAACGCGGCGTGGGATATCGTTTCGTGGATTTCCGACGCGAAAAATCATAATCCATTTCCTTTTCTCAAGATCAAAACCGTATCGAGCGTCAGCAACAGCATCAAGCTGACATAGGATGCTTTCTGAAC
>PLNY01000241.1 GCA_003141915.1 Anaerolineae bacterium
TATATCCCATATGTGCCATTTTGACTGAACTCGAAGCTATAGAAGTTTCCATTGTTATCATCCCTGCATGTGAGGCCCATCAATCCATCACTTGGGCCTGCAGTCTGTTGTATATCAGCCTCGACGCTGACATCTGTATAATTTCCTTTGTTATCCATTGTCACTTCTTGTCCCTTACCTTGTTCGTTAACAAGAACGTGATACTTCCCATCTTTGTATTCAAGCGTATATTTTGAATTGCGGTCCCTGGGCAATCCGCTCGACGAACTGCTGAAATCATCCTTGAACAACACTTTGGTAAACGGTATCGGCGTTGGAATGGCTTCGGTAGCTGTTGGCGCTGATGTTGCGGTTGAAACTTCGCTGATTGGAGCCGACACGGTAGTCGAATTCACATTTGAAAACACATAAAATAAAATTCCGCCGACCGCCGCGAGAATGACACACGTCAGGATAATGGGGAGGATGAAACTCGCCGCCGTGAAACCAATCGCCGCCTTTGCCACCTTGTCGGCGGTCACCATATTTGGAAAGGCTTGATCGTTGGGCTGACTCGTCGGCCCAAAATTGTATTGCATTGGCTGGGGCTGTGGTTGCGGCACCTCGCGCAGTTCTTCCGGTACGATCACTGTGCTTCCACAATAAGCGCACTGAACTTCTTTTTCCGCGCCGGTGGTTGTGACTGGCGAACCGCAATTTGGGCATTTAAAAGTATTAATTGGCATCCTGGCTCCTTCCTCTGACGACAAAGATTTTGCCAACTATAGCATATTCGGATGACAGATTCAATGGGGTTATAATCGCTCCACGATGAATCAGATTTATCTCGATTATGCCGCGACGACGCCTGTTGATCCGCGCGTTCTCGACGCAATGATGCCCCACTTTTCCGTTTCTTTCGGGAACCCTTCATCGGTTCACCGTTATGGACAGCAAGCGGAGGCCGCTATCGAGTCCGCGCGCGAGACGGTTGCTTCCTCGTTGAATTGCCGCGCCGATGAAATTGTCTTCACCTCATGCGGCTCCGAATCGGATAATCTGGCTTTGCGCGGCGCGGCATTGGCGATGCGCGAGAAAACCGGCGCGTATCGAATCGTCACATCAAAGGCGGAACATCATGCGGTCAGCAAAACCGCGGAACAGCTTGAAAGATACTTTGGCTTTGAAGTCAAGTGGCTTGACCTTGATGAATTCGGCATGGTACAGCCGCAAAACGTGGAGCGCGCGCTCGATGATAAAACCGCGTTGGTCTCAGTGATGTATGCAAATAATGAGATCGGCACAATTAATCCGATCGGCGAAATCGCCGAAGTGTGTCATCGGCATGGCGTGTTGTTTCATTCGGATGCAGTGCAAGCCGCGGCGTATTTGCCGGTGGATGTGCAATCACTTGGCGTTGATTTGCTTTCTATAGGCGGTCATAAATTTTATGGGCCGAAAGGCGTCGGCGTGTTATTTGTTCGCAAAGGCACACCGTTGATTCCGTCGCAGACCGGAGGCGGCCAGGAAAACAACCTGCGAGCTGGAACACAGAATGTTCCATATATCGTGGGCTTGGCGGAAGCACTGCGACTCACCGTCGAGGAGCGCGAGCAACGCATTGCTCATGTTAAGCCATTGCGCGATCAAATCATCGGCGCTGTTCTTGAAACCATTCCTGATTCACGATTGACAGGTCGTATGGAATCACGCCTTCCAAATCATGCCTCGTTTGCGTTCAAAGATGTGGATGGTAATCTACTTTTAACTCTGCTTGACGCGGCAAGCTTTGCCTGCTCATCCGGTTCTGCTTGCAAGACGGGCAATCCTGAACCCAGCGAAGTGATGGATGCGATTGGCTTGTCGCGTGAGTGGGGATTGGGTTCTTTACGCATCACGCTTGGAAAAGATTCTTCTTCTAACGATATAAAAGAGTTCTTGAAGACATTACCTTCTTTGGTTGAGAAGGCAAGAGAATTAGCCAAAGATAAACGCGGATGAACTCAGATAGGAGGATAAACTATGGAAGTCAATGATGTTACGGAAAAAGTGATCGGCAGTTTATTTAAAGTGAGCAACACGTTGGGTGGCGGATTTCTTGAAAAGGTGTATGAAAATGCTGCCGTAATTGAAATTGCCAAAACAGGATTAAGTGTAAAACAACAATATCATACGACAGGGCTTCCCGTTTGTTTGCTCGTTAACTTTTATCGTCCAAAACTTGAAATCAAGCGGATCGTTGCAAACAGTTCTTGGAATTTAAAATGATTTATCTTATATCCGCGTTTATCTGTGTTTATCTGCGGCGTAAAATATGACGAAAGTTGTCGTTGCCATGAGCGGCGGCGTTGATTCATCCGTTGCTGCGGCTTTACTTAAACAAGAAGGTTATGAAGTTGTCGGCATGATGCTGAGACTGTGGTCGGAGCCGGGCAAGGAAGATTCAAACCGATGTTGCACGCCCGATGCAATGGGGCTGGCGCGTCGGGTCGCGGCCAAGCTGGATATTCCGTTTTATGTCGTGGATGCGAAAGATGTTTTTCATAAAACGGTCGTCGAATATTTTCTGGATGGTTATGCGCGCGGCGAGACGCCGAATCCATGCTTGATTTGTAATCGTCAGATTCGCTGGGAGTTTTTACTAAATCATGCGTTGGCCCTCAGTGCGGACTTTATGGCAACCGGACATTATGTTAGAAAGCAGGAGGCGGGAGATAAGCATCAGTTGTTGCGCGCGGTGGATCGCGCCAAAGATCAATCGTATGTGTTGCATGTGTTGAATCAGGAGAAGCTGAATCGGGCTTTGTTTCCGGTTGGCGATTACACCAAACCGGAGATTCGCAAGATCGCTGAGTCGTTTGGATTACCGACCGCCTCCCGACATGATAGTCAGGATTTATGTTTTCTTGCAGGAGATGACTACCGAAATTTTCTCCAGCGCAACGCGGCGGAGATGCTCAAGCCGGGGAAGATCACACGACGGGATGGGGAAGTGATCGGCGAACATAATGGCCTGGCGAATTACACAATCGGTCAGCGAAAAGGATTGGGAGTTTCTTCGGCTGTGCCGCTCTATATTTTGGGTAAAGATGCCACATCGAATACAGTGATTGTTGGCACGCAGGATGAACTTGGTTCGCATGAATTGATCGCAAAAGATGTCAATTGGATTTCGGGCGAAGCGCCGAACGAATCGTTCCGAGCCGAAGTCAAGATTCGTTACACCGCGAAAGAGGCAGGGGCGCTGGTCATGCCGTTAGAGGATGGTCAGGTCAAAGTCCAGTTTGATGCGCCGCAAAGAGACGTCACAGCCGGACAGGCGGCGGTCTTTTATCAAGGCGATGTTTTACTTGGCGGCGGATTGATTCAATGACAATAACCATTCCATCTCTCGCGCTTGGCTGTATCATCGCTATACTGATCGGCGCGTTGTTTCATCTCTTTCTCGGCGGCGGATTTTTTCGTTTGTTTTTCTATCTTTTCCTTTCGTTGATCGGATTTGCGGCGGGTCAACTTATTGGAGGCTGGCGTAATTGGATTCTGTTTCCAATTGGCGCGCTCAATCTTGGGATGGGAATTATCGTAAGCTTGATATTTCTTGTCGCGGGGTACTGGGTCAGTTTGGTCAGACACAGCCCCAACGATAAGGACGATGCGGTATAATGCGGCGTTCAAAAAATTTCCATTGAGGTAATTCATGTCTTTTCTGATTGACTTGTTCCTGCACCTTGATACACACATGGCCGCCGTGATCGCGCAATACGGCGCGTGGACCTATGGCCTGTTGTTTTTCATCATCTTCATGGAGACCGGTTTTGTCGTTACTCCATTCCTGCCCGGCGATTCGCTGATCTTTGCCGCCGGAACGTTTGCGGCAATCGGTTCGATAAACCTTTGGTTATTGCTGATTCTTTTGATGATCGCCGCGATTGCGGGCAATACAGCCAATTATTGGATCGGTTATTGGCTCGGCGATGAAGCGAAAAACATAAAATGGATCAAGCAGGATTACATGGATCGCACTCATGCTTTCTTTGAAAAGTATGGCGGCAAGACGATTTTCCTGGCGCGCTTCATCCCGATCATCCGCACCTTTGCGCCATTCGTGGCCGGCATCGGCAAAATGCCTTTTGATTATTTTTCAATGTATAACGTCACGGGTTGTATTGTATGGGTTGCGCTCTTTTCGTTTGCCGGTTATTTCTTTGGGAATATCCCGTTTGTGCGAGATCATTTTTCCATGGTGGTGATCGGCATTGTTGTGATCTCGCTTCTTCCAGCGGTGTGGGAGGCGTGGCAAGCGCGGCGCAAAAACGTGAACGCGTAGAGTAACTGAGCCGGAATTGCCGCATGCCTCCCGTTCGGGCGGTTTCTCTCAATGGCGTTGGGGAGGTTATTTGGCAAAATGATATGAATGATGCAAACTAGAAA
>PLNY01000042.1:0-1621 GCA_003141915.1 Anaerolineae bacterium
GCTGCGGATTGAGGACAATCCGCGCTCCGTGGCAAATTAGGGGACTTACATACAATATTACCCTGAAATTTTAAAATGTTAGCGGCGTCTTCCACGGCTCAATTATTTTTTCGGCGGCTGTGGCATTGGTGATTTTAATGCGCCCGTCTTTTCTTTGGCGAGTTTGATTGCAGCACGCCTGCCCTTTCCGCTGCCCATTGCGACGGCAGAAAGGATGCTGTTGAACTCGCCTTTGATTGGCGGAATGATTTTTTGTGGCCTGCTCATATTGGTTTTTGAATCAGTGTTTTGTAAGGCAACTGTGCGCTTTTGGCAACATTGGCTACCACGTCTGAAAACACACTCTGCATTTCTTCCGTGCGCCGGTTCAAACGAAATGTGAATTCATTGACGTAACGCTGTAAATGTTTTCGGCTCATGTGGTGATAAACGCCGTGATAACCGCGCTTGAACAACGCCCAAAACGATTCAATTCCGTTCGTGTGGCAATCGCCGTTGACGTATTCCTTTGCCATGTGGTCAACCGTGGCGTGATTGAATTCAGCTTTCAGTCCGCGATAACCAACCCAACCATCCGTGTAAAGCGTTGCGCCCGGCGCTACGTTGGTTTTGATTTCCCGGTGCAAGTCGACTATGCCGACAGACGCAACAACCTTTGCCCGAACTTCACCGGCCCGGCTTTTCATCCCGAACACCGCAGTCTTGCCCTTGCCACCAGTGCCCTTGATCGCCGCCTTGCGTTGCTTGGCGTGCATGTTCTTTGACAGCCCGCCGATGAACGTTTCATCCGCCTCAATCTTTCCGAAAAGCTGTCCCTTGTTTTGCTGGTGAGCTTCACGAATCCGATGCGCCATGAACCACGCCGTCTTTTGCGTCACGCCAACGTGCTTGGCAACTTGAACGGATGACATGCCCTTGCTGGTGGTAGAAAGCAGGTAAATGGCGATGAACCATTTACGGAGCGGCAATTTGCTTTCGCCAAACACCGTGTCGGTCTTGATGGTGAAATCCTGTTTGCACTTGGCGCAGCGATACCGCTTGCCGTCTTTGAATGTGTAAATCTCAGTGTGGCCGCAGTGCGGACAATACTCGCCATTGGCGAAACGGATGCCCGTGTAATGTTTCAAACAGGTTGCTTCATCACAGAAATAATCCATGAACTCCGCCAGCGTCTTGAACTCAAATGTCGTTTTCATTCTGGAATCAAGTTACCCTAAATAGTTAGGGTTGTCAAGTGTCAAAATGAAGATTTTACGATTTATTTTCGCCTTTGTTTTCAAGGATTTTATCCAATTTCTTGGCATAATCTTCCAGCATTAAAAGCATTTTTCGTGGTTTATTTTCATTTTTATCCTGTTGAATAAGTAATTTTTCCATGTTATTTATAGTCCTCTGGTTAATTATTTCCGATTTTCCAATATGGCTGTTTTCACAGCCTGGCCGCTCAACAGGAAACAGTATTTGTATCATTGTATCCCCCCCGCAGGCTCCTTTTTGGTGATCCTTAACTTTTCCAATCACAAAAATCGTAGTGGCGAGGGCAACATTGTGAAATGCGCCGCGGGGTGCAATTTGTGACAGAAGATATTCAGCCAATGGCGCGCCTGCGCCGGCAACTGCA
>PLNY01000042.1:1661-2766 GCA_003141915.1 Anaerolineae bacterium
TACGCCCATTGTTCTTGTGTTGATCTTTCTCGCAGACGACAGATCGAATCTAAAACAATTTCGGTTACGGTTAGCGCGCTTGTGATTGCCACTTCCTTTGATTTTTCAGAAACAAGCTCAACAATATGCTTTGTGATGGCTGGCAGCCCCGCCTGTGCCACTAAAACATGATTACCCTGCTTAAACTCAACCGTGCTTATTTTATCCCCAAATGAAACCACTCCATTACTGGGGTCTGTAAATTGGCTGTCAGCGGCTAAAACAATCGCATCGGCACAGATTATTCCCGTAACAATTGTCATGGCTTTTTTTCCTTCACGTTTCGGCCATTGTGGATGCTGGAAATGTGGCGGAACAAGATTTTTGTGACGAAAAGCAACCCTCATAAACTGCCTCCGCGCTTGTTTTCATCACTTGACAACCCTACCGTTTGAATGTTTGACTGGTTTTCGTGAGCGCTGATTTTATCAAGAACCTGCTTGAGGCATTGAAGCTCGCCCCACGTTATCTCGTATCGCTTGGAATAATCTCCGCCTTTTTGATGTTCGGCTCTGAAAAATGGCTCAAAACCCTTGGAATCTATGACTTTGCACAAAACTACCGCCAATGGCTCGGCTTGGTAATGATATTTACCGGCGTCCTGTTCGCTGTGGATAGGGGCATAGCAATCTTCGGATGGATACGCTATAAAATGGCGGTCACAGAAGTTGAGGATGCCAGATTGAAGCGATTGCACAGTCTCACCGAAGAAGAAAAAAAGATTCTCCGGTTTTACTTTACCAAGCAGACGCGCTCCAATGTCCTGCGCATTGATGATGGCGACGTTCAGGGACTTGTAGCCGCAGGCATAATTTTCAGGTCTGCCGACTTGGGGAACATGCTTGAGGGATTTGCTCATAACATCTCTGATTTCGCATGGGATTATCTCCAAATAAATCCGGGCCTGTTGGCGGGAACCACGAATGTTTATCGCACCGACAAGAGACCTGATTGGAGATTTTAGCCAGTGAAATTTAGAGATCACAACCCACCCCCATTTCCAACCCGTTGGTTTTCGCCATTTTTCTGGCTTTTTCGGCCAGCTTCGGGGTAACGATGTATATAA
>PLNY01000323.1 GCA_003141915.1 Anaerolineae bacterium
GTCATCGAAAACGGGCGCGCATTGCTCGGCTCGACGGTCGCTACGCAAATGGAGATTCACGCGCGTTACGGCGGCGTCTTCCCCGAGGTCGCTTCGCGCCAACATATATTATCCATCGTGCCTGTTGTCGAAGATGCGCTATCCAAATCCCATCTCGCACTAAGCGATATTGACGCGGTCGCGGTCACGCGCGGCCCAGGTTTGGCCGGCTCGCTATTGGTCGGCGTCAATGCCGCGAAAGGTCTGGCGCTCGGCGCGGGACTTCCGTTGATTGGCGTCAATCATTTGGAGGGACATCTNNCGATAAAGTTGCGCGTCTGCTGGGGCTTGGCTATCCCGGCGGGCCGGCGATTCAACGCACGGCGGAAGAAGGCGACCCGACTCGATTTCAATTTCCGCGCGCCTGGCTGGAGGGGACGTGGAATTTTTCGTTTAGCGGAATCAAGACCGCGGTCCTGAAAGAAGCGAAGGGATACGAATCAAAAGGCAAATCCATGCCGGTGCCTGATATGGCCGCGTCATTTCAAGCCGCAGTTGTAGACGTTTTGTTTAATAAAACAATTCGCGCGGCTCGTGAATTTGGCGCGAAGGAGATTATCGTGGCAGGCGGTGTCTCGGCGAATCGCGCTTTGCGCGACGCGTTTAGGAATCAACCTGAATATAAAGTTCACATTCCACCGCTTTCGCTTTGCACCGATAATGCCGCAATGATCGCGGCGGCAGGCTATTATCGTTTTAAGTTGGGACATGTCTCGTCGATGGATATGGACGTTCAACCGACCTGGCCTTTGTCATAAAAGTTAAAAACACAAACCGCGCTGGAGTCGGCCCTGACCCATACGCGGTTTGAAGAGGAGAATGCAATTGTTATTATACTCCATGACCTGAATCCAGCCTGAACAAAACTTAAGAATTGAATAAGAGATTTATTTTCCCGCCGCCGATAAAATTTCATCGAAGCTGATCGGCCCTTCGCGCACAACGATGGGTTTGGATCTGGTGCAATCCACTAAAGTGGATGGCATGCCGCCGGGTGTTTTTCCGCCGTCGAGAATCAATGCGATGCGGCCGTTCAATTGAGCGAAGACTTCTTGCGCGGTAGATGGACTAGGTTGGCCTGATAGATTGGCCGATGTCACCGCCATCGGACCCGCCGCGCGCAAAACGCTTCGCGCGACAATGTGATCGGGTACGCGTACCCCCACTGTGTTCGTCGCTGAAACCGAATCTGGTAAACTCAAATGCTTTGGCACGATGAGGGTCAATGGGCCAGGCCAGAATCGCTCCGCCAGTTTTTTCGCCATGGGCGGAACTTCGGACGCTACTTTACTTATATCTTCAGCATCGCCAATTAAAATAGGAATTGCTTTTTCGATGGCGCGATCTTTTGCTGTGTAAATGGATTCCACGGCCTTGCCATCAAACGCCAGCGCACCGACGCCGTAAACAGTATCGGTGGGGAAGGCAACCAATCCGCCCGCTTGTAGAACTTCCAATGCTTGCTGAATTGCATCAGGCGAACCTGCGGTGATGGTCTCTGTTTTCATACAGTTTATTCTAAAGGTAATTGGATTTCCAATAAACGATCCTGCTGAGCGAGGTCTTGATAAAGATGGATTTCTGATTCTTCAAAAGCGTCGTATGCCAACGATAATGCCGCCGGTCCGCGCGTGGCCTCTATCTCAAGCAACATCCGTCCGCCGGAAGCAAGCCGCTTGGGCGCAATGGCAAGTAATCTTCGAAACAAATCGAGACCGTCATCGCCGCCATCCAGTGCGAGGGCTGGCTCGCGTCCATAGATGGGAAGGCTGCGTAATTTTCCAGTCGGGATGTAAGGCAGATTGGCACAGATCAAATCGAAGCGGCTTTCATTGGATAATGACTTTGGCAGGATATCACATTCAACAAATTCGATTTGATTTTCTATGTGATGCTTGAGCGCGTTGTTTCGCGCAACTTCCAGTGCTGCACTTGAAATATCAGTGGCGAGAATGTGCGCCGAAGGAATATGTGTTGCAATGGAAACGGCGATACAACCGCAACCCGTTCCGATATCCGCAATGGAACGGCGTTGACTCGAAGATTGCAGCCAGGGAATGGCGCGTTCAACAAGCAATTCAGTTTCGGGACGCGGGATCAAGACATCTTGCGTGAGATCAAAGTCGAGGCCGAAGAATTCCCAATGACCAAGCACATAAGGAAGCGGTTCGCCACGCTCGAGGCGTTGGACCAAGCTCTCTAAAGTGGAAACCGTTGTTGGATCAAAAGATGAATCGTCATGAGCCAGTAACCAGGTGCGCGGCTTGTTTAGAATGTGAGCGGCTAAAACTTCTGCATCCAGTTGAGGCGTATCGCTGAGAGGCGAAAGACGCGCCGCAGTCGCGTCGAGTACGTCGCGCAAATTTTCAGCGAGCAATTTATTCTTCGTCATCATCCACGCCTGAGGAGGCGAGACGATCCGTTTCATCGCGCGTCGAAAGTTCATCAATGAATTCGTCAATTGCACCGTCCATCACGACCGGCAAATTGTAATTCGAAAGACCAACGCGATGATCGGTGACGCGATTTTGCGGATAATTGTAGGTGCGAATCTTTTCGGAGCGTTCGCCCGTGCCGATTTGTGAACGGCGCGTATCTTCCAGNNTCAGAGCGGCGTTTTGCCTCTTCGATTTCATACAGGCGCGCCCGCAAGATGCTCATAGCGCGCAATTTGTTTTGCAATTGCGAACGTTCGTCCTGGCAGGTTACGATCATGCCGGTTGGTTTGTGATAGATCCGGACTGCTGTTGAGTTCTTCTGCACATTTTGTCCGCCTGCGCCGGATGAGCGATAAACTTCAATCTCGATGTCGCTATCGGGAATCTCTATTTCCACATCGTCCACTTCTGCCAGCACCACAACCGTTGCGGTGGAAGTATGAATCCGTCCCTGGGCCTCGGTGGCAGGCACGCGCTGAACGCGATGAACGCCCGATTCATATTTCAATTTCGAATACGCGCCCTTGCCTTTGATTTCGAAGATGACTTCCTTGTACCCGCCGATGCCGATGGAACTCTCCGACATGATCTCGCTCTTCCAGCGTTTGCCTTCTGCGTAACGCGTGTACATGCGGAATAAATCCGCCGCAAACAATGCAGCTTCATCGCCGCCTGCTCCGGCCCGGACCTCAACGATCACGTTCTTTTCATCGCGCGGATCTTTGGGAACGAGCAGCCCTTTGATTTCTTTTTCGAGTGTTTCGATCTTGGGCGTCAAATCGGTTAATTCTGTTTCGGCTAATGACTTCAGCTCCGCATCAGTCTCGGACACGAGAATGGCTTTGGCTTCCTCGAGGCTTTTCATTGCCTGACGATATTCGCGCGCCTTGACAACCAGCGGTTCCAAATCCACGCGTTCTTTATTGATCTCACCCGCGCGCTGATAGTTTGCTCCCACTTCGAGCAGTTCTTTTCCCAAATCATCGTATCGTTGTTCAATTCCTGAAAGTTTATCCAGCATTGATCTCTTTCTATCACACTTGTGTTTGCGCCAGCCGCAAGCAAGGGACACGAAGACAGAACTCAGTGTTCTTCACATCCTCATGTTTAAGTTTCTTAAGCGCCCGCAATTATACCAAAGCGATTTACCTTTTTACTTCCCCACCGCGGTAAACGCGGACCTGTACTTTCTCTGTGGTTGCCAATATCCCGCGTTTGATTTTGCTTTCGGCAAATGCCAGGAAATCTTCCACTTTGTCTTTGCTATCCACCATCTCAATCACAATGGGCAAATCTTCAGAGAGGCGCTCGATCTTGAAGGTATGAATAATCTTCGTGTGCGCGCCGAAACCCATCATCCCGCGTAGAACCGTGGCTCCAGCCATGCCGCGCGACTTGGCTTGTGTCACCAGCCATTCATAAAGCGGTTTGCCAGCCATCTTGTCGCTCTCGCCGATAAAGATTCGTAACAAATATCCTTCTTCAGGAATCGTGGTCATGCTACCTCCAGATCCAATAGGCAACGGTGCGTCCAAGCCAAACAGCGCCTAATCCTAACACGATGTGAGCACCTATATTCAAAAGTGCGGAGAGATTTTCGCCGCCGCGGATTAAGTTCATCGTGTCGTTGCTGAATGTTGAAAATGTTGTGAAGCCTCCGAGTACGCCGACAAAAACGAGTCCGCGTGTTTCATCAGTGAACACGCCGCGCGAATCTGCCAATTGCGATAGAAAACCGATCACGAAACAGCCAGCAAAGTTGACCGCCAATGTACCGAACGGAAACCCTGCGCTTTGAGTCCATTGCTGAACAACTCCACTGAACCAATAACGCAACACAGAGCCGATGGCACCACCGGCTCCGACGAGAAAAATTCTATTCATGGTCTTCTATGGCTTTATGATTAATGAAAGAACCAAAGACAAAATAATGATTAACCCAAACGCTGCAAGAATAATTTGACTTGTGCTTGGGTGATTAACTTTCTTCGATTGCGACTTTCCCTTTGCCATTCTTTATAACGAACCTTTCTGATGTTTCTCGAGGGCTGTATTGATCGCCTTCTCCAACTCTTCGATTGTAACCGGCTTCGACACATATCCATCTGCTCCGAGTTCCATTGCCTTGTCAACGGTTACGTCGGCGGCTTCGGTCGAAAGCATCAAGATCGGCATGTCATTCCATTCTGCGCGGCGTCTGACAAATTCCAGCATGTCCAGCCCGCTGACCTCCGGCATGTTGATATCGAGGATCATTAAATCAGGCCGCTTACCACTCAGTAGTGTTTGCGCCGCTGGGCGCGCGCCCATAAATGCCGTCACATTGCAATCGAGCAATTTCAGCATTAATTGCATGGCGCGGGTCATCTCTTCGTCGTCGTCAACAATCCAAATGTTTTTCATTCGAGATTCGCCTTGATCGATTCCGCCGCACTTTGATTCATTCCGGGCACAGCGGACAATTCTTCAACGGAAGCCTCTCTAATCTTATCCATAGAACCGAAATGTTTCAAGAGGGACTTGCGGCGTGTCGGCCCGATGCCGGGAATGGAATTCAACTGTGAAGCCATGCCCAGCTTGGTGCGTTTTTTGCGATGCGCAGTGATGCCATACCGATGGGCTTCATCGCGAATTCGTTGAATCAAATATAAGCCTTGCGAATGACGCGGCAACATCAGCGAATCTGATTTGTTTGGAAAGAAAATTTCCTCCTGCTGTTTTGCAAGACCAATAACCGGCACCTTACCGAACAAACCAGCTTTTTCCAACACATTGATAGCGCGTCCAAGCTGACCTTTGCCGCCGTCAATGATGACCAGATCGGGTAAGAAAGAAAATGACGCGTCCGGCTTGGACCCGGGCTGGTCTGCCAGCTCTTGAGCGGATTGCCATCTGCGGAAGCGCCGCGTTAACATCTCTTCCATTGAAGCGAAATCATCCGGCGCGCCGACTACACTTTCGATGTTGAATTTGCGATAAAGGTTTTTGCTGGGCACGCCTTGCTGGAACACCACCATTGCGCCGATGATCGCCGTGCCTTGTGTGTTGGAAATATCGTAACATTCGATGCGGTTCGGTGGGGCAGGCAGTTGAAGCGCGGATTGCAAATCAGCC
>PLNY01000452.1 GCA_003141915.1 Anaerolineae bacterium
ATTTCCCAAAATCGATTCGTTCTCGCGCACATCCGGACGCGGATCGGGGCGGCCATCCGTGGCCGGGTCAATGCGTTGACTGTTGATAAACATATCTTCGATGAACTTGACATAAGCGTCGAAGCTCAGTGTTTGATCATCAATGAATCCTTTTCTCGCGTATGGGCTGATGACAAGTCCCGGCACACGCAAGCCATAGCCGTTTTCATCAACGGTCGGCGGAACGACGTGATCGTAGAAACCGCCCCANNTGACCGTGCTATTCCAGTCGGGGCTTTGCATGATGGTATTGATGAGCGAGGTAATATACGCTTGGCCTGCGCTGATCTTGGAAGGTGGATGTTCACTGACGGTTTGATCAGGGACAATCCATGAAACGTCAGGTAGCGTTCCGGCTTTGGCGGCGCTTAGAAAATTGTCCACGGACTGAGTGTGGTCCAGTTGATTGTCATCTTTGACCGTGTCGAAAGCCGGCAATGGATTCCAAATGCCGGGTACATTCACAGCCTGCGGTTTAAGTTGGCAGAGCATGGCATCATCTTCGCAGTCCGGCTCACTGCCTGCGCTGAGATAATAACCCCAGGAAACATTTGATTTAAACAGCAGATAGGTTAAATCGGTCCAGGCATAATCGAGTTTGCCCGCATTCGCTTCTTGAAGCGATGAACCCTTCTTCCCTGAGAGACTGGGACCGTCCAGAGCATTTACGCAGCTCATTGGATCACCCGGTGTTTTGCATGAGGCAGACCATTCCGAAACCATAAAGAGATGGGATGGCAGACTCCACGAAGCATTCGGCTCGAACATCTTGTCTTGCAGAACAAAATTCTCCGCATATGTCCAATAATTGGGAATCTCGCGCGCATCGTGCCAGCCCATCACGTCCGGCGTTTTGCCTTCCACACATCCGGGAGTATCAGCGCTCTTTCCTTTGCAATCTTTTGAAGCATCGCGGAATTGACTGACGAAGCCATCCATTTTGCCACCATCAATATCGGCGGTGGCGGAGGAAGCCCCATGAGGTCCGCCTGAGTTGACATCTTCCGGGTTGTGATATGGTTTAATACACTGGCCGGTTTTGGGATCATTAGAACATACAGTCGGCACGCCATTCTGCATTGGAATTCCGTCGGCACCGGGGTAGGTACCGAAGTATTCATCAAACGAGCGGTTCTCCTGCATAATGATAACGATATGTTTGATCTTCTGCTGTGCCTGTGCCAGCGTATCAGATGACGACCCGCTAGTGTTTGACGCGGGCGCTGTAGTCGGCGGGATCGGCGATGCGGGTGGTACCGACCTCGCTGACCTGGTCCCAAGAGTGCAGGCAAATAAAATGAGAATCGAAGCTATCCAAAAAATACTTTTAAAGATTTTCATAATACTCTCTCCTCATTGGAGATTAAATTTTTTAAAGAAGGATTATGACAAAATTATGACCCGCAATTATTAAGCCAGTATGAAAACGACCTTCCACCAATGGTACTCCTTGAAGATGTTTTCACAAGCATGTAGCCTGCCAGCTTTTATGATGTGGATGAAGGTATTGTTTTTTCTGAAAGGCCAGCCAGCAAATATAACCCTTCGCCGGTTGCAACGATCATCAATCCTTGAATCAAAATAAAGATTACAAGGATCAATCCTCCCAAGCCGCCAAACAGTGCTCCGCCTGCGACTCGCAGTCCGGGTTGAAGCGGCGCGGCTCCTACTGCGCGGCTTGCCGCCCGGACAATACCGATTACGCCCATGGTCAATCCGCCGAGCATCACGAGAATGCCAAAGATGATCAATATGATTGCAGTGATGCGAGCTAAAGTTTTCATTCGATGTTGTTTCCTTTTCTGAATTGCAATATTATCATCAGCAGATTATCCATGTATAACCAATATGTAAATTCTGAGTAAAAACTGTTTGGTGAAAATGATGCTGGTTCTCCATCCAGCAAGAGGATGCGAATTAACCCTGCTTGAAATGAACCTCGGATAATTCCCGCAGCCGGGCGGCCGCTATCTCAGGTGTAATATCACGTTGAGGCATGGCCAGCATTTCAAAGCCGACCATGAACTTCCGCACCGTGGCGGATCGCAATAGGGGCGGGTAAAAATGAGCATGGAGCGTCCATTCGGGATGAGGAAGATTATCCAAAGGAGCTTGGTGGAAACCCATCGAATAAGGGAAGGAGATTTCGAACAGGTTATCGTAGCGGGCGGTGACTTGCTTGAAAATATTCGCCAATCCGGTCACCTCGGCTGATGTCAATTTGGGAAGATAAGGCACGTTGCGATGTGCGATCACCAGCACTTCAAACGGCCAGACAGCCCAGAATGGAATCAGCGCTGTAAAGTAATCGTTGGCGGCAATAACGCGTTCCTTGCGTTTGTGTTCCTCAGCCAGATAGTCAGATAAAAGCGTGCGGCCATTCGCGCTGAAATATGCCGTCTGGCGTTCCAGTTCCTTGGCGGGTTCGTTGGGGATATGTTCGGTGGCCCATATCTGGCTGTGCGGATGAGGGTTCGAACAACCCATCATCGCGCCCTTGTTTTCGAAGACCTGTACATAATGAATGAAATCCTTTGCGCCAAGTTCGCGGGTCTGTTCTGCCCAAGCGGTCAGTACATTTTCGATGGCGGGAATATCCATTTCGGGAAGAGTCAGATCGTGGCGCGGCGAGAAACAGACGACCCGGCAGAGGCCGCGTTCGGGTTCGGCAGCCAGCAGGGGAGAGTCCGATGCCGGCGCATCTGGAGCGGAATCCGGCAGGAGCGCGGCGAAGTCATTATCGAATGAAAATGTTCCGCTGTAGTCCGGGTTTTTGACTCCGCCCGCGCGTTCGTTGCGCGGACAAAGATAGCAGGTGGGATCATAGTGCGGCAGGTTTTCAGGCGGAGTCTTTTCCACCTGTCCCAGCCAGGGACGTTTGGCGCGGTGGGGAGAAACCAGCACCCAATCTCCGGTGAGCGGATTGAAACGGCGGTGAGGCGAATCAAACATGATCATATTCCTTCTTAAACGCATTTGATGTGTAGAATCTTGGCTTGCATATTTTTTCAGCCCCGCTGCCATTCCTGCTTTGTCTGGGCGCGGCGCATCGGAATATTTTACCCCATGATCGGCTTTGGATATGCTGGACTAATCCGCGGCACGATGTGCCTGCAGAAGCTGGCGCTTTTGTTGAAGTCAAATAAATCGACGATCAAAGAAAAAGACGACTCGCAAGAGTCGTCTTTTTCTTTGATCCATTTAGAAATTAAGCGGCGTACGTTTCCACTTTTCGAATCACCATGACCACTTTGCCTTTGATCTCCAGCGGTTCGTCTTTGTTGATATAGATCGGTTTCATCGTCGGGTTAGCGGGCTGAAGTCGGTAGCGGTCTTTTTCCTTGAAGAAATATTTTAAGGTTGCTTCGTTATCCCGCGGCAGCCACACCGCGACCATCTCGCCATTACGGGCCTCGGCGGCGCGTTTCATGACAACAATATCGCCGTCATTAATCATGGCGTCAATCATGGATTCCCCTTTGACTTCCAAAGCGTAAAGATCAGCGTCTTTATCCTTTGAGGGCAGGAGGTTGCGCGCCACATCAACTGCATGGGCTTCGTTATCGGTCAAGTAATTAACGCCGGGCTGGAGTTCGGGTAATGGAAGACCAGCGGCAATCGGTCCTAGAATGGGGATTCGCAAAGTGTCAACGGAGGCATTAGCGCCCGTCACGCGTAAGCCGCGCGAAATTTTTCGATCCCGCTCGATGTAACCGCTCTTCTCGAGTTGATCAAGATAATAATTGACGACCGATGTAGATGAAATATCGCAATTCTCGCCGATCTCGCGTATGGAAGGTGGGTGCTTATATTCGCGTTGATATTTCTGAATAAACTCTAGGATCTTTTGGTGGCGTTCGCCTATTCCTTTGCTTTTTCGAACCATCATCATTTGTGCCTCCTGAGCCAAAGTGGTTTTGTATTCGAAACCATAAACCGCTCATTTGTGCTATTAATAATACCTGAACATGCGTTCGATGGCAAGGCTTAGTAGCGGATTTTCCATGGTTTTCTCAAGAACCGAATTTCAGGCCAAAGAATCCATCCGATGCTCTGGATTTTACGGCTTCAAGAGTAATTTGTGCCGTGGCAACATAAAGATGGAAATCCGTCAAGCTTTCTTGAGAAAACCATTGCGGATTTTCTATCAATCAGCCGTAGTAATCTTAATGTATTGAGACAATGTATTTTGAGTCATAGAATAAATAAAAAACTTACTAAATAAAATAAAATTATACATTGATTATATTAAAAAAAATACTTGACAAAATAAATATATTGAATATAATATTAGTAAAACTGGCAAAAACAAAGACAAAGGACGCCATTATGTTTTATCGTGAGCGACTCAATGATGATTATGAAACCCATCAACGCAATCATGGCTATCTAAAGGATGATTTGGATGTTCTGGTTGCTGACGCAAGAGTGAAGAGACAAAGCTGCTACAAAGGCGTTCTGGCGCGCATTGGAGATATGTTGATCTTGATAGGAAATTCGATAAAGGAACGCGATGACGATCTAACACCCAAAACTTTATCCCCATTAAAGAGGCAAAGAAATGAAACCATCTTTGAATAAATGTCCTGTATGCGGAGATAACCTGTTGGTGGCCCGTTATCATTGCGATACCTGTGATACGGTCATCGAAGGGCGTTTTGAAAATAGCGCTTTTCCTGGTTTGACTGCTGAACAGATTGAATTCGTAAAAACTTTTGTTCGATGCGAAGGCAAGATCAATCGCATGGAAGGGGAATTGAATTTGTCGTATCCAACCATCCGCAATCGTTTACATGAAACCATCCGTGCGATGGGCTTTGAACCCGGCAAGGACGAATCGTTGGATGTTAGTGAAGAGAAGCGGCATTCCGTCCTTGAAGATTTGGATGCCGGTAAGATTTCAGCAGAAGATGCCATGCGCATGTTGCGCGGCGAGGAGTAAATCATGACCACTCAGACTTTATCTTTGGGATCCAAACCTAAAATTGAAATTACAAACGTCGGCGGTGATTTGACTGTCGAAGGCTGGGAACGCGCTGACCTTGAAGCCCGCAGCGATGGTTCGCCGCGTATTGAACAAGATGGCGATGAAGTTACTTTATCGTGTGGAAGCGACTTGAAAGTTTCTGTGCCGCACGGTGCAAGCCTGACCATCAGTTATGTCGGCGGCGACTTGAAAGTGGAAAATTTGGATGGCAACGTTGAAGTTTCTTTCGTGGGCGGCGATGTGATGTTGCAAAACATCACTGGCGAGGTTTCGCTCAAAGGTGTAATTGGTGGAGAGACACAAACCGAAAACGTCCGCAAGATCACGATGGGTGTACAGGGCGCTCATGTTGGCGCGAATGTTTCAGCAAAGGTTCAACGTAAGGTGGATGAAGCAATGCGCCGAGCTGATCGCAAAATTCGCGAGGCTGAACAAAAAATGCGCCAGGCTCATTCTGCCCATTTGCAATCCAGAATGCAAAATATTGAACAACTACGAATGCATCATGCTGGACAGCCTGTTCCGCCAAGCGAACCATCATCACGGCGCTTCAATTTTGGTTTGAATGCTTCGGAAGCTGAAGAGGCAAACCAACCTGTGTCTGATGAAGAACGCATGGCAATTTTGAAGATGCTGCAAGAAAAGAAG
>PLNY01000055.1:0-1569 GCA_003141915.1 Anaerolineae bacterium
TCCGTTTGGCTTTGCGTATAGCTACAAAATGATTGGTGGCATTACCACAAAGAATTATGCTTATTACGTTGCTCAAGG
Organism: Anaerolineae bacterium; assembly: GCA_003141915.1. GTDB lineage: Bacteria > Chloroflexota > Anaerolineae > Anaerolineales > Villigracilaceae > Fen-1038. Next base: position 79 of record PLNY01000055.1, read on the forward strand.
AGATAAATTTAATGATTTAACTGTAGCCGATTACGATCAGTTTTGCCTAAAGCTCAAAAGCCGTGGCACGCTGCCAATGGCGGAGCTAAATACAAATGCGGCTTATGAATTGGCGACACAATGGCTTGCAGCAGTTTCGATGGACGTTAAACAGTTGAATCAGAATTGTAAAGTTCATGTAGCGCTTACTCCATTTTGGAACGACCTTACTCATCTCGGCGAGAACCCCAAAAATCAGTTTGTGCCAATTTATTTCATTTGGTGGACATCTCCAGAGAATGACATTCAAAAAAGTGGTAATGTAGCTTATGTAGAGCTTTTTGCCCCAACCAAAACACTTCTGCAACTATCTGTTTCAAATCCCAAATACATTTTGAGTAAACCTTTGATATTCACGAACCTTGCGGCTTTATTTCCCGGCATCATGCCGGTTCACACAAATCATCCCGTCAAAACCATATACCTCTCTGCACCGCCAAATTAGAATTTATATTATTACGCTAACTATTTTATGGCAACAAACTTTTTATTTGTCAGGCTGATTGCTTGTCTGATTTTAAGTCTTACGTTCTGTGTCCGCGCTCAAAGCAATTCCAATTTGCTATCTAAACCTAGCTGGCCGAAAATGACGGCAAGGCAACGATACGAGAAATTAAATTCGACAACTTCGGCGTATCGCAAGGAGGCTTTGCAATTAGTCATTGATGAGGCGAATCGCGTGGCGCAGGAATTAAACTTGCCGGAGAATCTGCCAATCACCGAGAGTAATATAATTCGAGCATTTATTTCTCCGCCGCAAATGGTAAAAGTTGGTCTCGGAAATATAACGACCAGCAACTACACCTACTATGTAACTGTCGGTGATAAATTTTCTTATCTCGAAAAACATTTCGCGGATGTTATGAACAAGGACTATGCCGAATTGAAAGCGCAATACTTGTGGCCGATGAGCCAAATGGATANNGATGGACGTTAAGGCAATTAACCACGATTGTAATGTTCATGTTGAGGCTTTGACACCCGAAGGAAAAAATGGCACGCACTTTGTTCCTTTGTATCGTGTGTATTGGACGGAAAAAAGCGGAAACAATTTTGCGCCAGCCGCGTCAGTTGAATTTCTTGAGCCAACCAAAACTTTGCGCCAACTGCGTGTTAATAAGTCTGAATACATTCTCCGAAGTCCGTTACAAGTGGCGGGCTTTGACTATATGCCATTTCAACNNTCCCACGCGAATAAATCCACAAAAAATGGCGACTGTCAAACCGCCACCTTGAATGACGATCTTAAATTAACTCCACCACCACGAGCCATTTTTCTTGAACAAACAAGAAATTTATGAAAACATTTACACGTTCATCAAGCAATAAAGGTTTCGTTATGAAAACAACACTGCCCTTTGCCAGACGAGGCGGACGGCTGATTTTGCTCTTGTTCCTGCTTTCGTCGTGGCGCGGTTTCGCCCAAACACCAATTCCCCCATTTGCCGCTCC
>PLNY01000055.1:1575-2694 GCA_003141915.1 Anaerolineae bacterium
GTCAATTTGAGCGCGACAAATCGCCCGATTTTGCTCTACAAGGCAACTCCATCGCTTTCGTTATTGTCGTCAGTATATTGCTTCGTTTGGACAAACGCGCCAGTCGGCTCTTTTGCTTTGACCGCCGTTGCAACTTCTTCATCCGGTTTATCTCGCACGTCCGCGCCAGTGAACATCACCATTTTGGCGACGGCGACAAACACAAATCCCACAGACATCGTTAGCATTGATGCGATTGATCCGGTTGCCATTGCCGGAACGAACGCTTACGTCTGGCGCGGAGTGACAAATGCAACTCCGACTTGGACGAACTGGAGCGGCGCGGTTTTCCAATGGTTCACAAATTGGGGACCGAAAAATGCAATTTTCGCCGTGAAACGTCTTGGCGACGCCAGCAGTGATTTGACGGTGAATTACAGCATCGGCGGCACGGCGAGTAATGGCGTGGATTACGCGGCGTTGCCGGGCTTTGTCACCGTTCCAGCCGGTTCCGCCTACGCTTTGATTCCAATTGTGCCGATTGATACTGGCACGTCGAATGTCAGCAAAACCGTCGTGCTTACATTGACGCCATCCACGAACACGCCGCCGGATTACATTATTGGTTTTCCGCCGCGCGCCGCCGCGCTCATTTGGGAAAATTGGCTGCGTCCGCCTTCTGCTGTTTTGCCAGACGGCAGTTTTCATGTGACTGCGACGGGGCCGGATGGTGCGTGGTTCTACGTCCAGTATTCGACGGACTTGGTGAATTGGTCGCCGATTTGCACCAATCAGGTGTTTCAANNATTGATTTTGTTGATCCCGATGCACCGAGCAGTGCGAGCCGGTTTTATCGCGCCGTTCCTGTCGCCAACGCGCCATCGCAGTAAGCCCGAAGCCACAAAACTAATAGCAATGCAGTCAAACTGACTGCCAGTTTTTTTATATTCCCATGCCTCTGGACTGTGACTTGCGGATATGCGGCTTTGGCGACCAGACCGGCCTTTGGATTTGAGGCGTTTCCTTTTGCTCATTTTCCGCAACCGTTGCCGTTGCCGGTTTATTGATTTCCGCTTCACTGACAGATTCGGAAATTTCCTTTTTGACCAAATCCGTGGCCGAAGGCCGGTGCGAGGATTT
>PLNY01000414.1 GCA_003141915.1 Anaerolineae bacterium
GGCGCATCGTTGACACCATCGCCGGTCATTGCCACGACTTCATGATTGGCCTGCAGCGCGTCCACGATGCGAAGTTTGTGCTGGGGCGAGACCCGCGCAAAGACATCCGTGCTTTTCATCGCTTCACGAAGCCCATCGTCACTCAGCCGGTCAAGATCGGAGCCGGTCAACACTTCGCTGTCCCGGCGCATTAAGCCGATCTGTTCCGCGATGGCGCGCGCGGTGTTGGCATAATCGCCGGTGATCATGATCGTTCGGATTCCCGCACGGCGCGCTATTTCAACCGCAGGCTTTACTTCCGTACGCGCCGGATCCGCCATCCCAACCAACCCGACGAACACCAAATCCTGTTCCAATCTATTCCATTCCGAACTCTTTTTCTTGATGTCGCGATACGCCAAAGCAAGGACTCTTAACGAATCGTCCGTCATCGCATCATTGGCTTGATAAATCTTTTGCAGAAAGCCTTTGTCGAGTTTATGCGGCAGGTCGTTCATTGCTTGATAAGATTTGCAGAGCGGCAGAACCACCTCCGGCGCGCCCTTGATGGCAATCAAATTTCGGCCGCGCATCGAATCGTCGTAATAGTGCGAAAAGTCATCCGCTTGCGGACGGGCAACCAGATGGAACGTCACCATATGCTTGCGCTCAGAGTCAAACGGGATTTCATCGAGGCGCGGATAGGATTCCCGTTCTCGATTCACAACGAGATAAGCATCACCAGCCTTGGCCGCGGCAACCAACAAAGCGGCTTCCGTCGGGTCGCCGACCACCCGATAGGAATGCTCCGAGCCTTCAACGGGTTCAATCTGTGCGTCATTATTCAGGATGCCGAGCCAGAGCGCAGTGCGGACGGCTTTGTATTTATCCCATCGAATCTTTTTCCCTTCTGCCAGAAGGTCTCCTTCAGGAGAATATCCTTTACCGGTAATTTCAATCGCTTGATCGTCAACCCAAAGGCGTGTGACCGTCATTTCATTTTGAGTCAGCGTGCCAGTTTTATCGGAACAGATCACGGTCGCCGACCCAAGCGTCTCAACGGAAGCCAGCCGCCGGATCAGCGCGTGTCGTTGTATCATCTCACGCATTCCCAGCGCGAGACTGATCGTCACAACCGCGGGCAATCCTTCCGGCACCGCTGCAATCGCCAGGCTGACCGCGATGATAAAGACATTCGTGATTTCCTTGGCGTACGTTTGAAGATAAACCAGCGGGCCGGAGAAAAAGGAAGAAATATCGGTAGCATCCATCAGTTCGAGAATGAAAACCACCGCGACCAAAATCAATGCGCCGATGCTGAGAGTCTTTCCCAGCTGATCGAGCCGCTTTTGCAATGGCGTCTCTTCCGCTTCGACATTCTGCAACATGCTGGCGATCAGACCCAACTGCGTGTGCATTCCTGTGCCGACCACCACGCCGCGCCCGCGTCCGTATGAAACCAGCGTGCCCATAAATGCCGTGTTCTTCCGATCCCCAAGCGGAACGTTCTGATTCAAGACGAGCGCGGCGTTTTTTTCGACAGACAGCGATTCACCCGTGAGCGAGGCTTCCTCAACGCGCAAATTGACCGCTTCCAACAAACGCACATCAGCGGGAACATAGTTGCCCGCCTCAAGAAAAACCATGTCGCCCGGAACAAGGTCGCGTGCCAGAAGCACTTGACGATGTCCGTCACGGAGGACGTGAGCCTCGGGCGCAGCCAATTTTTTCAATGCCGCCAGCGCCTGCTCGGCGCGTCGTTCTTGAACGATTCCTAAAATAGTATTCAATACCACAATCGCAAGAATGGCTAACGCATCTATCCATTCCCCCAGCAAAGCAGAAATGATCGAAGATACGATCAACAGGATGACGACAAAATTATTTAATTGATCCCATAACGTAGCCCAAAAGCCGGGACGCGGCGCTTCCTGTAATTGATTAGGCCCATAACGATGCAAACGCTGGGATGCTTCTCTGACGGTCAATCCATTCTCATGGACCTGCAGGTCGCGCAAAACCTTCTCGACCTCCAGCGCGTGCCAAGCAGGTTGCAGATTCTTTTCATCGTTTGTCATGAGTCAATTCCAAATTTACTGCAATATTTTGGGGAGAAAAAAGACCACCACGAATCAATATCGTGGTGGTCTTGCCAACGCAGGAAGCGTATGGACTGCCGATGACGTTTCCGTCAATGGTATGACGACAATCCATTGGCGCCGTGATTTGATCAACGCCGCCACGGCTACTCCCCAACCATAATTAGTCTATTCCGTTGCAAGCGGAATGTCAAGCCAAAAATCCTCGTTCATAAACGCTCACTAATGATGCAAGGGAGTATATTCCAGCCACCAGTTGCTTGTATCGCGCAATTCACTCAATGGGGTTAAATTCAACGCAGTCAATCCCCATAAAAGATGATGGCTGAGCTCCATCTCCACGCAGGTGTATCCAGACCTATCCTGATAAATACAAGGAGCCGATGAAATCCCGAGAGTCAATATTTGTGCCGGCCAGATAGATGTCTTGAGTCTCAATGACTGATCCAGGAAACTGTCGGATACCAGATAGAACTTAATCCAATTCTGATGGGCCTGACATCCACCCATGCAAATATTTATGCTTGATGGGTACGCAATTTGAAAATTTGATTTTTTACCGGCAACGTCAAAGGTGGGATTATTCCTTGCTGAACAGGCAGCCAACACTCCGAATGCCAGACATACCAACATCACCAACAAGACCACGGTTGACTTTCTTTGCATCTCACATCCTTGCATTCACTTTGATATTGGGCCGGGCGAACGCGAAAGCCATCGCGCTCCCCTCTGCAAGCGCATTATATAGCAGACTATTTTTATTTCGGTTTACAAATCCGTCAATTATTCGGGAACGATCCGAGTCCCTGGTGGAATCTCCACATCCTTGGGGATAACCACCACTCCATCCCGGACGAACCACTTATCGCCATCGAAATTGACATTGCGCGGAAACGGCCGAATCAACACGCCTTCCCCGATTCGCACGTTCTTGTCAATGATCGCTCCCTCGATATCACAGTTGGGGCCGATCCCGGTCGGAATCGAAGAGGGTCGTTTACCGGGATCATAGTAATCGGATCCCATAAGAATCGCATCTTTGATCTGCGAACCCGATGCAATTTGACTGCGAACTCCGATCACGGAATGGATGATCTTGGAATTTTGGATACGACAACCATCGGTCAGAAGAACCCCTTCTAATAATTGGCTGTTCTGCACGATACTTCCCGGCAAATAGCGCATATGGGTATAGATTGGAAATTTTGGGTCATAGAAATTAAACGGCGGATTCGGCGAAGCCATTTCAAGATTAATCTCATAAAAAGAGCGGATCGTCCCGATGTCCCGCCAATAGCCGTCATAGTCAAAGCCATAAACCTTGTGCGAATGAACCGCTTCTGGAATGATATTAATTCCAAAATCATCATAGCTGGGATAATTGGTAAGGAGATCAATCAACACCTGGGTTTTGAATAGATAAATCCCCATGGAAGCCTGAAACGGTCGCTCTGGATCGTCACGACTGATGAAGCGATCCTGGGTTTCCTTATCCTGGGGCTTTTCCACAAAGTCAGAGATGCGGCCATCCGATTCGCATTTCAAAATCCCGAGGCGCGGCACTTCTTCACGCGGGACAGGATGAACGGCCACCGTTATATCGGCATCTGCCTGCCAATGGAACTCAGCCATCTTAGCATAGTCCATGCGATAGAGATGGTCTCCGGCCAGGATCAAAACATAATCTGCTCCGGTGGATTGAATTTCAAACAACTGCTTACGCACCGCGTCCGCGGTACCTTGATACCAGGCCGCCGATTCAAGGGTCTGCTCGGCGGCCCAGATTTGAACCCAACCCGGATGGAACGAGTCGAAGTTGTAGGTTTGCGTAATGTGGCGGTGCAGGGATACGGAATTGAATTGCGTCAAAACTGCGACGCGGTAAATCTCGGAGTTGATGGAGTTGCTGATCGGAATGTCAATGAGCCGATATTGACCGACGATCGGCACCGCCGGTTTGGAACGCATCTTTGTCAATGGATAGAGGCGCTGCCCGCGTCCGCCGCCCATGATCACCGCCAATATATCATTCATCGTTCCAGGCATCGAAGACCTCCGTAAAAAAGAATATGTTTCTTCTATTTCTTCAATCCAAAAAAGCGGCGCAGTTGTTGTATCACATACACAATTGGATAAGCAATGGCTAACAGCATATCAAGCAGCATAAAAACCAGATTGAATCGCATGGCTTTTCCTCTTCTCTCGCTACAGCTTATCCTTTCTTACCTAAAAAACAGAACGCGAGAATGCCTTGGCACTCTCGCGCTATCGTCCAAGCGGGCGAGCGCCCGCAAAGCTGACAGAATGATATAATGTTTCTGTTCTACCGAACTACATGCCGAAGGAGGGACTTGAACCCTCAATCCCGAAGGAACACGAGTTTGAGTCGTGCGCGTCTGCCAGTTCCGCCACTTCGGCTTAGGCATATAGTATAACCAACCCCACAGACAAGGTCAAGATGAAACTTGGAATTATCGGACTGCCCCAATCAGGAAAAACAACCATCTTCAACGCGTTGACGCGCGGCAACATGCCGACGACTGCCAGCGCGGGACGAATCGAAATCCATACCGCCGTGGTGGATGTTCCCGATCCGCGCGTCGACAAACTCTCGGCGATGTTCAAACCGAAGAAGACCATCTACGCCAAAGTGACGTATGCGGATATCGCCGGACTGGAAACGGGCGCGGCCAAAACCGGCATCTCCGGCCAACTGCTGAATCAGCTCGCGCAAATGGACGGCTTTATTCTCGTCGTGCGCGCCTTCACCGATGATAACGTTCCTCACCCCGCAGGAAGCGTGGACGCGAAGCGCGATGTCGACACGATGTTGAGCGAACTCCTGCTCAACGATCTGATCGCCGTCGAACGCAAACTCGAACGGTTGATTGAAGAACGAAAAAAGGGCGGCACGGATAAGGTCCTGAATGAACGTCAAACCGTTTTATTTACGCGTCTGCATGAAGCATTGAACTCAAACACGCCGCTTCGTAAATTGGAATTCAATGAGGATGAGTCACATGAATTGTCTTCGTTTGGCCTGCTCACACGCAAACCCATTTTGACCGTGTTCAATTTGGATGAGAGTCAAACCGCGCCATCCATTCAGCTTGATCATCCTTCGGTTGCATTGATGGGCAAACTCGAAATGGAAATCGCCCAACTCAGCGCCGACGATGCGGAAGTCTTCATGAAGGAATATGGCATCGAAGAACTCAGCCTGAGCAAGATGATCAAGCTATCCTATGACTTGCTTCAACAGCAATCGTTCTTCACCGTCGGCGAAGACGAAGTCCGCGCCTGGACGACGCGGCGCGGCGCGAGCGCGGTGGAAGCGGCAGGCGAGATCCATACCGATATTCAACGCGGCTTTGTGCGCGCCGAAGTGGTGGCATGCGATGACCTGCTTGCACTCGGCGGGATGACCGAAGCTAAGACGAAGGGCAAACTGCGGCTCGAAGGAAAAGAATATCTCGTGAAGGATGGGGATATTATGCACATCCGATTTAACATCTAAATATTGTGACGTCGAGAAATTTTGTTGTTGAGCAGAGAATGCTGATTATTATCTAAAATGTAAGGCTGGACATCTTTGATTCGATATAAAATATTGACCTGACATAAGATTGTCAGGTCAATATTTTTCGGGAGGCAACCATGCAATTGCTCAGCATATTAGCTTATGTATTCGGGATTGTATTTTCATTTTGGCCACTTCTAATTCTTGCCCCTATTGGCTGGCGAAAAGGAAATATATTTCGAGGTGTGCTTTTGATGTGGGTGGTTGTTTTCGTTTGTTGGGCAGTGGCACGAGTCATTCCTCCCATACCGTCTATGCTTATCCCCGAACCTGCGAACACATATCTGTTCTTTTTAACGGGAATAACGGGAATAATTCTATTTGGAATTCAGTTGATAATGAAAAGACAACAAAGTTAAAATTTCCAAAATAAGCCATCGTCTTACATCATTCACTTCCAAAACCCACCGTGTAATATTCTCCATCAGAACTGTCTGAAACATAGACATATATCCTTGTGCCCATCGCTGGGAGGGACGCATGGCATATCAAAGCATCTGCTCACGATTCAGATGCTTCTGAATGCGATTCAGAGCTGACTGCGGACGATTCAGGCGCATCTGCGGACGATTCAGACACGTCNNGATGCGTCTGCAAAGGATTCAGATCGGGCAGCGAGCCTTAACGCGTCCGGTTATTCGCTCCCAAAGTCCACGGTGTAATAGCTTCCATACGTACTGCTGGCAACATACGCATATCCCCCGCCCATCTCGGTGACGCCGGTATTTATAATCGCATCATGATGAACTTGATCGTTCATCCACCAGTTAAAAGCCTCCTGCGGAGTACCGCTTCCATAAATGATCTCAAGATAATTGACCGGATTGTAACCAGCTGCGACAATGCGTTGATCAATCGTAGAGCCATCGGAGCCCGTATGACTCAACAAACTATTGCACGCCATGTCCGCGCTGTGACCTTGCGCGGCGGCAGTCAATTGCGAATTGATCGAGAGTTTACTCAAACTCGCCTGTGTCCGCGCAGTGTTGATCAGACTTTCAATCTGACTTACGTAGGATGCGCTGGAAGTATATTTGCAACTCGTCGAACTGTTTGCCTGACTGACCGGCGTGCTACTCAACGGCACTGCTGTGCCCGGCGTGACGGATGGAACATTGCCCACGACGATCTTGACCCAGAAGTTTTGGTAAATACCGATGGAGACCGATTTGCCATTCTGGTCGTCCAGCACAAAATAACCGGCGTATGCGTTATAGGCGGCGGGCGCGGTCAACGGCACAGAAACGTCGACGGTGGCGCCCGAAGCCGTGGTGGGAACGGGAACAGAATCCGGCGCGCCCATCCGGTCGCCGGACGCAAATGCAATCGTGTATCCCATCCAGGCGCAGGTGCTGGTGTTTTTAAAGCGCCATGTTTTCGTAAATGCTGTGCCGGGCGCGACATAGGTGTTATCAGGAATGGTGACATCCTGAACCACAATCGCCCGTTCCTTGCACGCCGCCAGCGTGGCATTCATGGTCGGCGTGGGGGCTGTGGGCGATGGAGTATCCTCATGAGGAAAAGGCGTGCTGGTGGCCGGCAAGGTCGAGGTCGCGAACGGAGGCGTGGGACTGATCCCGTTCGGCGAAATCGAAACACTGCACGAGGTCAGAGTTAATATCGTGAAAAAGGAAATCAAAACGAATGCGCGCATTGGATCAATTTTAAGCGAGAAGCCGATGTGTGCGCATCGGCTTTAATCTCAAATGAAATCATGGCGAGACAAAGTCAACTACGTAATAACCATAATGATTGAAATAAGCGTACCCCACACCAATATGCTCATATTGGGTGCTGATCAGATTCAAGTTGTGCTGCGGGTCGGTCTGATCGGTGGCCCACCAGCTCACCGCGCCCTGCCCCGTAAGCGGCGGAAAACTTCCATAAACGTTCTCGCTTACGCTGGAAGCGGAGTAACCCGCCGCCGCCACGCGCGAAGTCGGCGTGGATCCATTCGAGCCGGTGTGGACGAATAGATTGTTGCAAGCCATATCCTCGCTGTGAGATTGTGCGGCCAGAGTCAGCTGCGTGTTGACGTTGTAGGGATGCAGGTTGTTCTGCGCGCGGTAGGCATTGATGGCTGTAATAACATCATTCACACGGCTTACGTCGGTTGTGAAAGCGCAAGTGGATGTTACCAATCCCGGGCCGCCCGCTCCACTCGAGCTGGTAGCGGTACTGCCTGCCGGCACGCTGGTTGACGCTCCGCTTGAAGTTGGGCTGGTTGTGGCGCCGCCCACCGTGATAGCGACCCATAACGTTTTAGCCTGGTCAATCGGCATGGCAGCCCCGGATGGATTATCTATTTCGAAGTCGCCTCGATAGGAACCATCCTCACTGGGCGCAACCAAATCCAGCGCAATATCCAGTGTATCGCCCGGCTTGGTTGCGCTTAGCGGCGTGGATGAGTGCGCACTCATCTCATCGCCGGATGAGAACACCAGCGCATACTGCCCATTCCACGCGCAGGTGCCGGTGTTCTTCACGCGCCATACTTTGTGGATGACGTCGCCCTGATTGAAGTTGGTATGATCCGGCACGGTCACATCCTCGACGAAGGAGGCGGAGTCCGTACAACCTGAGGGATTGATCGGCGTCTGTGTTGACGGGACTGCCGTAGGCGGAACAACGGTTGCAGGGATGAACGGCGATTGAGTTGGGGGCGGCTCAGTCGGGGGAACTGGAGTCGCGGTTGCTTTCGCGCCGCATGCCGAGATCAGGAAAGCCATCAGGAACACACTACCGAATAATTTTTTCATGTCTATCTCCTTCTCTATCTCCTTCTTTGGTTGGTCACAGTATAACCGCTGATGACAAAAATGGCCTGTAGTTCCATAACGATTTAGAACATCATCATCTGACCTTTGGTTTGTTCAACCGGATCGCTGACGATTTGCTCCTCGAACGTTTCACGCGTCAAAAGCGGAACCTCAGCGAGGGCGCGCAATAAACGATATTTCACCAGCCGAACATTTTTCAAACGCTCTGCGAGCGCAGGATCACGCTGGGCTTTATATGCGACCAGCGCCGCACGCCCGCCGGGAATGACGAGCAAAGTTTGCTCGGGCGGATAAGAATCTTCAGCGATGGCGTGTCCAATCAAAGCAGAAGCCAGCACCGGGAAGACGCGGGCCGTCCTGCCGTTTTCTTCCCAAATCAACAATTTTTCCCGCCGCCGCGTTTGATACTTCAATCGTTTTCCAATCGAATCGATCAACACCATCATTTTATCAAGTTCTTCGCGCCGCGCAGACGCGGCATCTTCGGCGCGCAATTTCCAGCTTGCCCCGTCTTTTTGAGCGTAGGAATTCAACACCGCATAGATCATGCCTTTGGACGGAGTCAGCAGGCCGGGGAAGCGCGGATAGAGATCCTCTTCGATTTCGAGGAAGATACTGTCTGGATTCTTTTGCAGAAAATTCACCGCCGCAACTTCAACGCGGTCGACAAGAGATTGGTTGTAAGGACTTTGCGAAGCACCCCTTGCGGGCAAGTCCTTACTCCCTTTTTTAATGTCCCATAATCCGGTCTC